>NZ_JBHYPS010000059.1:0-34781 GCF_042746075.1 Streptomyces sp. NPDC058758
ATCAAGGTGGCCGTCATCCAGCTGCCCTTTATCCTCGCCTAGCGTCGTGGGCGGGGGCCGCGGTGGGGGGGGGCCCCGCCGGGCAGGTCCTGTGCGGCCCCTCCCCCGTGCGCGCGTGCGCGGGGCCTCCGCGGGTCCGGGATCCGCGCGTGTCCGGGGAGTCCGCGCGTCTGGGCTGTCCGTGCGGCTCGGTGGTCAGGCGACCAGGCCGGAGAGTTTGCGCAGCGACTCGGTGAGCGCCGCCGTCGCCGAGTCCTTCAGCTTCCCGGCCATCAGCGAGACCGCCGCGCCGGTGAACTCGCCGTCGATGCGGACGGTCGTCGCGCCGCCCTCGTCCGCGAGCGAGTAGCGGGTGCCGACGATCACGCCCATGGGGCCCTTGCCCCGGATGGCGAGGACCCGGCCGTCCTCCAGCTCCTCGACGGTCCACAGCACCTCGGCGGGGAAGCCCATGAGCTTCATGTTCTCGGTGAAGGTGGAGCCGGCCGCCAGGGTCTCCGGGCCGCCGTTCGGGAAGTTGGTGTGGGTGGCGTTCCACTCGCCGTACGAGCCGAAGTCGGTGAGGCGTTCCCACACCTTCCCGGCCGGTGCCTCGATCCGTGCCTCCGCGGTGACTTCGGCCATGACGACCACCCCTTCACGCGTGCCCGCTGGGTTCTGGTGTCGCGGAACGTAGCCGGAGGGGCGTGAACATTCAATACTGATGAACCGTCAGTTCTACGGCGGTCGGGTCCGTGCCGCCGACCCACCGGATCTCCGCCGCGTCGAAGCGGTCCGAGACACGCGGACCGCCGTCCTCCTCGTGGCGGTGGAACGCGGCCCAGAACAGATCGCCCGGCAGCGCGTCCCGGGGGGCGTACACCCGGTACACGTACTGCCGGCCGTCGCGCGCGGGCAGACCGACCATCCAGAACACACGGGAAAGACGCTCGGGGGCGGCCCGTGGTTGCGATGCGGGCGTGAGGCAAGGCGGCGCGCGCCCCGTGAGGGAAATCGGCCCGATCTCCTCCCCCAGGAGGAGGACTCGCGCGGGTGTGCACGACTCCGGTGGGACGCGGACATGGTTCTCCCGTGTGATGACCCGCGCGGGCGCGGCTGATGAGGTGGGAGGGTGCACCCTCCCGTCCCGTCGCGCCCCACCGCGCCCCCGGCCCACGCCGGGCCCGAGCCGCTCCTCGCCACCGTGGTCGCCGCCGCCCGCCGCCGGGCCCTGCGGGACGGCGACCGCCAGGTCGACACCGCCCACCTCCTGCACGCGCTGGTCGAGTCCGACCCGGAGACCCGCGCCGCCTTCGACGGCGAGGAGCGGGTCGCGCGCGTCCTCGGCTACCTCGTGCAGCGGTCGATCGGCTACGGGCTCCGCTGGCAGCGGTCCGCCGAGGGTGCCGACGCCCCGCGCCCGCTGCCCGCCGTACGGGCCGGGGAGGACGGGCGCCGCCGCGCCTTCCGCTGGTCGCCGGCGGCCGCGGCCGCCCTGGAGGAGGCCCTGCGGCGCGCCGCAGGGCGCGGCGAGGAGCGGCCCCACGGGCTCGACCTGCTGGCCGGGCTCGCCGCCGACCCCGACAGCCGGGCCGGCGAGGTGCTGCGGCACGCCGGGGTCGACCCGCCCGTGCTCGGCGCCCGCGCCGCGGCCCTCGCCTCCGTCATCGCCCCGCGCGGTGCGGGCGCGCCCGGCGGAACCCTCGGCGGGGTGCCCGGTGGAACCCTCGCCGGAACTCTCGGCGGTGAGGGCGCGGTGCCGGGCGGGGAGGCTTTCGCGGGGGAAGCGGAGGGCTGAACTCCAGGCCCCGGGAGGGTTTCCGGGGGGCGCCGTCTCAACAGGTGCGACAGGGGTTACACGCCTGACCGGGTCCTGTCATGATGGCCCGATGCACGCGTCTCAGGGGAGAAGCGCCGGCCTGGGACTCGCCCTGGCCTCGGCCTTCGCATTCGGTGGTTCGGGAGTGGCGGCCAAGCCGCTGATCGAGGCGGGACTCGATCCGCTCCATGTCGTCTGGCTCCGGGTCGCCGGCGCCGCCCTCGTCATGCTGCCCGTGGCCTGGCGCCACCGGGACCTGCTGCGCCGCAAGCCCGGCCTCCTCGTCGGCTTCGGCCTCCTCGCCGTCGCCGGCGTCCAGGCCTTCTACTTCGCCTCCCTCTCCCGGATCCCGGTGGGCGTCGCCCTCCTCATCGAGTACCTCGCCCCGGCGCTGGTCCTCGGCTGGGTCCGCTTCGTCCAGCGCAGGCCCGTCACCCGTGCCGCCGCCCTGGGCGTGGTGCTCGCGGTCGGCGGTCTCGCCTGCGTCGTCCAGATTTGGTCCGGGCTGAGCTTCGACCTCCTCGGACTGCTCCTGGCGCTCGCCGCCGCCTGCTGCCAGGTCGGGTACTTCGTCCTCTCCGACCAGGGCGCCGACGAGGCCGAACCGGCCGATCCGCTCGGGGTGATCGCGTACGGGCTGCTCGTAGGCGCCCTCGTGCTCACCGTCGTCGCCCGCCCCTGGGGCATGGACACGTCCGTGCTCGCCGGGCGCGCCGACCTGGACGGGACCTCCGTGCCGGCCTGGCTGCTGCTCGGCTGGATCATCCTGATCGCCACCGTCCTCGCGTACGTCACCGGTGTCGTCTCGGTGCGCCGGCTCTCGCCCCAGGTCGCCGGCGTCGTCGCCTGCCTGGAGGCGGTCATCGCGACCGTCCTCGCCTGGGTGCTGCTCGGCGAGCACCTGGAGGCGCCGCAGCTCCTGGGTGGCGCGCTCGTCCTCGTCGGCGCCTTCATCGCCCAGTCCACCGCGCCCAAGGCGCCGTCCGGCGGACCGGTCGCCGGCTCCGAAGGCGAGCACGGTGAAAGCGCCGGGGACGGCGAGCGGGGGATCGCGGCGGGCGCCGAGGGGGAGTTGTCGGGCGGCCGAACCGGCCCGTAGGGTGCCGACCATGCACGCGACCGTACTTCCGCCGCCCGCCGCCTAGCGCGCGCGGCCCCTTCTCCCGAAGACGACCGACCGGCCTCGGGCGGGCGATCACGCCCCCGAGCGGTCCGTCGGCGCCCGCGCGCGGAGCCGGCGACCACCCTTCACCCCGGTCCGTCCGCACGGACGGCCGTCTTCCCGGAGAAACCACGTGTCGAACCCGCAGTCCCTCCCTGCCGCGCACCCCGCCCTGCCCGTCGGGCGGAGCCTGGTCTACCTCGTCGTCGCCGGAATCGCCTGGGGCACCGCCGGCGCCGCCGGCTCCCTCGTGTTCCGGAACAGCGACATGGGCCCCCTCGCTCTCTCCTTCTGGCGCTGCGCCGGCGGCCTGCTGCTGCTCCTGGCCGTCCCCGCGCTGCGGCTGCTGCGTCCCGGGCGGACCCGGGCCGGATCGGTGGCTTCCGCCGCCCCGTCGGACGCTCCGTCCGCGGCCGGGGCCGTCGTCGAGAGCCGTGAGACGCGACTGATCCGGATCGGCGGCACCGGGCTCGGTCTCGCGGTCTTCCAGACCGCCTACTTCGCCGCCGTCGAGTCCACCGGACTCGCCGTCGGCACGGTCGTCACCCTCGGCGCGGGCCCCGTCCTCATCGCGATCGGGGCCCGCGTCACCATGGGCGAACGCCTCGGCCTCGGCGGCCTCGCGGCCGTCGTCGGCGCGCTCGCCGGGCTCGCCGTCCTGGTCCTGGGCGGCGGGGGAGCAGAGGTCCGGCTCGCCGGCGTCGGCTACGCGGTGCTCTCCGCCGCCGGCTTCGCCGCCCTGACCCTGCTCACCCGCCGGCTCGGCCGCAGCGGGGCCGGCGCCGCCGGCTCGCTCGTGAGCACCGCGTGGACCTTCGGCGTCTCGGCGCTCGTCGTGCTGCCCCTCGCGGTCGTCGAGGGCCTGCTGCCGCACACCGAGGACGTCGTCCGGCTGCTGCTCCTGCTGCTGTACGTGGCCGCCATCCCGACGGCCCTCGCCTACGCGCTGTACTTCGCCGGGGCCGCGGTCGTCCGGGCCGCCACCGTCTCCGTGATCATGCTCCTGGAGCCGGTCAGCGCCGCGCTGCTCGCCGTCACCCTCCTCGACGAGGAGCTCACGGCGACGACCGTGCTCGGTACGGTGCTGCTGCTCGCGGCCGTCACCGGCCTCGCCCTCGCGGAGGCGCGGACGGCGGTGGAGCGGCGCAGGACGGTCGAGCCCGCGGCGGTGTAGCCGTCGTACGGCCGGGGGCCGGGGGCCGGGGGCCGGGAGGGGCGCGGTGCCCGGTCAGCCGTGCTCAGGCAGGCGGCGGAGCTGGTGGGCGCGGGCGGCGAGGTCGCCCGGGCCGGCCCGCTCGGCCGGCCGGCCCGCGACCCGGCGCCGCACGCCGGCCGGCTTGTTGCCCGCGTACGTGAACTTGGCGCGCACCTCCGTCACGTCCAGGACCGGCCCCCGGATGCCGGGGAGCAGCCGGCCGAACGGGGCCTGGCCGGGGGCGACGCGCGCGGTCCCGCCGTCCGGCTGGAAGTGGGCGACCTGGCGGTTCAGCAGCTCGGCCTTCTCCGCCGGGTCGTCCACCACGCGCGCCACGCAGTGCAGTTGCACAGCCGCGTAGTACGCGGTCGGGGTCCCGTGCTCGGCGGGTTCGCCCTCGGGGGCCGTCCAGTGGCCGGGGACGTACACGTAGTCGTCGACGACGCTGAGCAGCACCTGTGCATCTGCCTCGAGGGCGCGCCAGAGAGGGTTGGGCCGGGCGAGGTGGGTGAGGACCCTGCCGTACGGGCCGGGCTCCGCCTCGTACCGGAAGTGCGCCGGCTGCACTCAGGGCGGTTCGCCGGGCAGGCCGTTGACGGCGAGCTGTCCGAAGTCGTGGCGGGCGAGCCACTCCCGCCACTCGGTCTCGTCGGCGGCGTCCCAGGGGTGGATGAGCATGCCGTGTCCTCAGCGCGCCGTCAGGTAGGAGGGCAGGGCGATCGCCGGGTCCAGGTCCGCCGAGGCGATCGGGGTGCCGGTGCGCGGGGCGACCGGGACCACGCCGGCCCAGTGCGGCAGCGGCAGGTCCTCGGCGTCGTCGTTGGGGCCGCCGGTGCGGACCTTGGCCGAGACCTCCTCCAGGTCGAGCCGGATCACCGCGGTGGCGGCCAGCTCCTTGGCGTTCGCCGGACGCGAGTCCGCGGCCCGGCCCGGGACGACCTGGTCGACGAGCGCGTCGAGCGCGGAGCGCAGCTCGTCGGGGTCGGTGACCTGGTGCGCGGTGCCGTGGACCACGACCGAGCGGTAGTTGAGCGAGTGGTGGAAGGCGGAGCGGGCCAGGACCAGGCCGTCGACGTGGGTGACGGTGAGGCAGACGGGCAGGCCGGGCGCCTCGGCGGGTGCCTTCGCGCCGGCCATGCGCAGCGGGCGGGAGCCGGTGGAGCCGTGGACGTACAGCCGCTCGCCGATCCGGCCGTAGAGGGTCGGGAGGACGACGGGCGCGCCGTCGCGCAGGAAGCCGAGGTGGCAGACGTACCCCTCGTCGAGGATCGCGTGGACGACGTCCTTGTCGTAGGAGGCGCGCTGCCGTGAGCGCGTGGGCACGGTCCGGTCGGTGGGCGGGTAGCTCGAGCCGCCCTCGGTGGTCGCGGCCGTCGTGGCTTTCCCGGTGGTCGTGGTGCTCATGGCGGGTCCCCTTGCCCCTCGTATTGCACTAGTGCATAATCTGCTTTGTGCTAGGAGAGTATCGGATCGAAGGCCGTCGCGCATCGGAGATCGCCGCCAGCGTGGAGCGGGGGGTGGGCTCCGGGGCGCTGGAGCCAGGGCAGAACCTGCCGCCCATGCGGGAGTTGGCGGCCGAACTGGGCGTGAACCCGAACACCGTCGCCGCCGCGTACCGGACCCTGCGGGAGCGCGGGGTCATCGAGACCGACGGGCGGCGCGGCAGCCGGGTGCGTCCGCGGCCCGCCACCACCGCGCGCGGCTCGCTGCGCGTCGAGGCGCCGCCGGGCGTCCGGGACATCAGCGGCGGCAACCCCGACCCGGCCCTGCTGCCGCCGCTCGACGGGGCCCTCGCCGAGGCGGCGCGGCGGTACGCCGTGCGGCCCGGGCTCTACGGGGAGGCGCCCGTCGACCCGGACTTCGCCCGGCTCGCCCGCGCGGCGTTCGACGCCGACGGCGTCCCCGACGGGCCGGTCGGCGTCGCCTCCGGCTCCCTCGACGCCATCGAACGGGTCCTCGCCGCGCACCTGCGGCCCGGTGACGCGGTCGCCGTGGAGGACCCCGGCTGGGGCAGCCTCCTCGATCTCGTCCCCGCGCTGGGGCTGCGCCCCGTTCCCGTCGCCGTCGACGACGACGGGCCGGTCGCGGAACAGGTCGAGCGGGCGATCCGGCACGAAGGCGTCCGCGCGGTGATCGTCACCGACCGCGCCCAGAACCCCACCGGCGCCTGCGTGGGCCCCGCCCGCGCGGCACAGCTGCGCCGCGTCCTCGCCGACCACCCCGGGGTGCTGCTCGTCGAGGACGACCACGGCCACGGCATCGTCGCCCGGCGGCTGCGCCCGCTCGCCGGCGTCACCGACCGCTGGGCGCTCGTCCGCTCGGTCGCCAAGGCGTACGGGCCGGACCTGCGCATCGCCGCCTTCACCGGCGACCCCGAGACCGTCGACCGCGTCCTCGGCCGGCAGCGCCTCGGCCCCGGCTGGGTCAGCCGCCTCCTCCAGCAGGCCGTCGCCCACCTCTGGGCCACCGGCGCGATCGACCCCGAGACCGTCTCCGACGCGTACGGCGAACGGCGCGACGCCCTCGTCCGGGCGCTCGCCCGGAGGGGCGTCGAGGCGCACGGTCGCAGCGGCATGAACGTCTGGGTGCCCGTCGCCGACGAGACCGGCGCCGTCGCGCGGCTGCTCGCCGCGGGCTGGGCGGTCGCCCCCGGCGCCCGCTTCCGCATCGCCGCCGGCCCCGGGGTGCGCCTCACGGTCTCGCCGCTCACCCGTCACGACATCGAACCCCTGGCCGACGCCGTGGCGTCGGCGGCGGGCCCGGCCCCCGCCCGGAGCTACGGCTGACCGGCTCCCGCGCCGTCGCCACCGGGAGGCGGGGCGGCTGTCGGACCCGTGTGCGAGAGTCGGCGGCATGACGGATCGGGAGCGGCGCGACGACGCGCGACGGGCGATCGAGGGCTGGGACACCTGGGCGGCGTTCGTCGTGCGGACCGACTTCGGCGACGAGGCGGCGTGGCGGGAGGTGCTCGCGGAGCTCGACGGCCGGGACGGGGACGCCGCGAACGGCGTCCGGGTGCTCGACGCGCCGTGCTGGGCGGGGGCGAGCGTGGAGGAGGTGCTCGCCGCCGTGGACGACGACGAGGGGCCGGCGGCCGTCTTCCTCGCCGACCGGCACACGCGGGAGTCACCGGTACGGGCCCTGCTCGCGGTCGACACGCTGTGGGAGGACGAGAGCGGGCTCGACCCGGAGTACTACCAGGAGCTCGTCGACGCGCCGGCGCCCCGGGAGTTCCGGCTCGTGCCGGCCGCCGTCCACGGGGTCCACGCGAACCTGGAGCTCGGCAACCTCGGGTTCGAGGAGTTCGCCGCGCAGGCGGCGGAGGAGCCCGGCGGGGTGCTGCGGCCCGCCTGAGCCCCGCGCCGGGTCAGGCGCGGGTCGGGGTCTTCCGCGGGGCGCCCGCGAGGGACGCGGTCGCGCGGGAGGGCGCGGGGGTGCGGGGGGAGGTGCGGGTCTGGGTGAGGGCGGCGCCGAGGAGGACGACGGCGGCGCCCACGGGGGTGTTCCAGGCGAGGTGCTCGCCGAGGAAGGCCACGCCCGCCGCCGTCGCGATGACCGGGATGAAGTACGTGACCATCGAGGCCGTCGTCGGGCCGACCTCCGCGACCACGCCGTACTGGAGCAGCATCGCGTAGCCGGTGCCGAGGGCGCCGAGCGCGATCACCGCGAGCAGGGGGAGGAGCTCGACCGACTCCGGCAGGGTGGTGAAGAGCGGGGTGACGAGGGCGAGCTGCAGGGTGGCCGCGCCCACCTGGCCGGTCGCCAGGGAGAGGTGCGAGGAGCCGGTGCCGCTCAGGGTGCGGCGGACGTAGATCCAGCCGACGGCGTAGCTGAAGGAGGCCAGCAGGGCCAGCGCGGTGCCCGTCACGTCCAGGCCCGAGAAGCCCTGCCACGCGCCGAGGACCGTCAGCACGCCGATGAAGCCGATGCCGAGGCCCGCGGCGCGCACCCGGGTGGGGCGGTCCTCGGAGAGCGCCACGAGCGAGAGGACCATGCCCCACAGCGGGGTCGTCGCGTTGCAGATCCCCGCCAGCGTCGACGGGATCGTCAGCTCCGCGTACGCGAAGAGCGAGAACGGCAGCGCGTTGAGCAGGAACGCCGCCACCGCCAGGTGGCCCCACGTGCGCGCCCCGCGCGGCAGCCGGTCCCGCTTCACCAGCAGCGCCGCGGCCAGCACCGCCGTGCCGAACAGCAGCCGGCCGAAGGTCACCTGGAAGGGCGCGAAGCCGTCCGTGCCGACCTTGATGAAGAGGAAGCTGAAGCCCCAGATCAGGGCCAGCACGCCGAAGCGGACCCGCCAGTCGAGGAGACGGGAGCGGAACGGGGAGGGGAGGGGCGAGGGGGAGGGGGCGGAGGCGGTCGCGTGGCTCATGCACTCAGGGTGACCGGCCCGACCTCGTAGAACAAGCGAGATTGTGTCGACCCCTTCCCTTAGCATTGCTTACATGTTGAACCTGGAGCGCCTGCGCACCCTCGACGCCGTCGCCCGGCACGGCTCCGTCAGCGGCGCCGCGGACGGGCTGCACGTGACGACCTCCGCCGTCTCCCAGCAGCTGTCCAAGCTGGAGCGGGAGGTGGGCCAGCAGCTTCTCGCCAAGAACGGGCGGGGGGTGCGGCTCACCGACGCCGGCCTGCTGCTCGCCGAGCACGCCGCCCGGATCCTCTCCCACGTCCAGCTCGCCCAGGCCGACATCGAGGCGCAGCGCGGCCAGGTCGTCGGCGAGGTCCGGCTCGTCGGCTTCCCGACCGCCGCGCGCGGCCTCTTCCCCGCCGCCCTCGCCGCCCTGCGCGCCCGCCACCCCGACCTGCGCGTCCGCACCGCCGAGTTGGAGCCCGAGCAGGGGGTGCGGGCGGTGCTGCGCGGCGACGCCGACCTGGCGATCGTCCTGGACTGGAGCAACCGCCGCTCGCCGGTGCCGGGCGAGCTGGAGCGGGCCCACCTGCTCGACGACTCGGCGGACGTGGCCCTGCCGGCCGGGCACCGGCTCGCCGGGCGGGAGGCGGTGGACCTGGAGGACTTCGCCGACGAGGAGTGGGTGTCCTGGCCGGAGGGCGAGTTCTGCCACGACTGGCTGATGTTCACCCTGCGCTCCCAGGGCATCGAACCGCGCATCGCCCACTTCGCCGGCGAGCACCACACCCAGCTCGCGCTCGTCGCCGCCGGCCTCGGCGTGTGCGTCACGCCCCGGCTCGGCCGGCCCCACCCCGAAGGGGTCGTCTGCGTGCCCGTGCGCCAGCAGATGCGCCGGCACATCCACGCCACCTGGCGCACCGACGCCGGCCGCCGGCCCTCGCTGCGCGCCGTCGTCGAGGCGCTGCGGGAGGCCGGGCGGCCGCACGTGCGCTGAGCGGCGCGGCCGGGGGTACGGGCGGCGGCGGTGCCGTGCGTCCGGGGCGCGGTGCCGGAGCGCGTACGGGCTACGGCGTCGCGAGCTTGCGGAAGTCCCAGGAGGCGACGGCGTCCGGGGTCAGCCGGAGCCAGGCGTGCCGGCCGTCGTGCGGCATGGCGTCCAGGCCGAAGTTCTTCGCGGCGAAGAGCCGTTCCACCGCGTCGAGCTCCGGGCAGGGCTCGCCCGTGCGCGGCGCCTCGCCGACGAAGACGGCCGTCCCCGACAGCTCCGCCCCGCGCAGCTCGCCGTACTCCTCGCCGTCGTCCACCAGCACCGAGATCCTGGGGTCGGCCCGCAGTTCGGCCCAGCGGCGGCTGCGGGTCAGCGAGTAGAGCCAGAGCGAGGTGCCGTCCCACGCGTACCAGAGCGCGCTGAGGTGGGGGCGGCCGTCGGCGGAGACGGTCGCGACCCGGCAGGTGCGTTGCTCGGCGAGGAAGGAGTCGAGCTCCGCCGGGGTCATCATGATCCGGCGGCCATGGCGCTGTGCGACGGTCATCGTCCGCACCCTTCTGGATTTCTGATGAGACGTCAGAAATCATGGGGGCGGGCCCGCGCCGGTGCAAGGGGCGGAGGCGGGCGGCGGGTGCCGGGACGTCGGGACGGGGACCAGGGGGAGCGATGGGACGCAGGGAAGAACTCGACGAGCTGCTGCGGCCGGACGGGACCGTGCTGCTCACCGTCGAGTGCCAGGAGGGGGTCGTCGGCGTGGACAGCGCCCTGCCCGAACTCGCCGCCGTCGCCCGGAGGTCGGGGGCCCTGGCCAACGTGGCCCGGCTGGTCGACGCCGCTCACCGGGCCGGGGTGCAGGTCGTGCACGCCGTGGCCGAGCGGCGTCCCGACGGGCGCGGCTCCAGCGGCAACGCGCGCCTCTTCCGGGCCGCGGAGCGCCTTCCCGTGCAACAGCACAGCGGTTCCCGGGCGGTGCGGGTCGCGGAGCCGATCCAGGTGGCCGACGAGGACCTCGTGGTGCGACGGCTGCACGGCCTGTCCCCGCTGGCCGGGACGGACGTGGACGCGCTGCTGCGCAACCTCGGCTGCCGCACGCTCGTCGTCACCGGAGTCTCCGCCAACGTGGCCGTGCCCAACGCCGTCTTCGACGCGGTGAACCTCGGCTACACCGTCGTCGTGCCCCGGGACGCCATCGCGGGGGTGCCGGCCGACTACACCCCCGCGATGATCCGCAACACCCTCGCCCTCGTCGCCACCCTCGCGACCACCGACGACCTGCTCGCCGCCTGGAAGGCGCCGAGGCGCCCCGCCGCCGGCCGCGGCTAGCCCGGGCCGGGCGCCCCGGTCGGGCGCCGCGGACCGGGCAAGCGCCGCGCCCCGGCCGTCGGGCCGGGCGTCCCGGGAGTCCGTCCGGGCGGGGTCAGCCGAAGGAGATCTCCTCGCCCTTCACCTCGATCGGCTCCGGCGGCAGCGACGACGTCGCCGGGCCGGACTTCACGCTGCCGTCCGAGATGTCGAACCTGCTCTGGTGGCACGGGCAGACGATCGCGCCGTCCTTCACCTCGCTCACCGCGCACCCGGCGTGGGTGCACTTCGACGAGAAGGCCTTGTACTCCCCGGCCTTCGGCTGGGTGATGACGACCCCCTTGCCGGCCAGGACCTTGCCGCCGCCCACCGGGATGTCCCCGGTCCTCGCCAGCGGTCCCTCCGGTGCGCCGTCCGCCCCTCCGGTGCCGGGGTCCCCCTCCGCGTTCGAGCCGCCGCAGGCGGCCAGTGCCGCCGACGCGAGTCCCGCTCCGCCTGCCGCCACCACGGTCCGCCGTGCCACTCCGCTCATGCCTGCCCCTCTCGATGCGCCTCCGGCGTCTTCCGGGAGCGACGGTAGACGGAGTTCCTGTGACGTACGCCCCGTTCGGCGCAGACTCCCCCCAAGCGCCTTACAGTTCGCATTAGAGTGTCCGAACCTGGACATCCATCAGGTGAAGTGTCAAGCGCGCCGAGGATCCGGCGGGACCGGCGCGGCCGGAACGGAGGCGGCGGGCATGCGGACGGGGTCGGTCAACGCCCATCACGTACGGGCCGTGGTGCTGGGGGCCCGGCGGAGCGGGGTCCTTGTCGAACCCCTGCTCGCGCGCGCCGGACTGCCGCCCGAACTCCTCGCCGGCGACGGGCCGCGGAACGGCCCCGGGACGCTCGCCGGGGCCGGGGCGGCCGGCCCGGAGCGGGTGCCCGCCGCGCGGTTCGGGCGGCTCGTCCGGATGCTCTGGGCGGCCCTGGACGACGAGCTGATCGGCTTCGGCGGCGCCCCCACCAAGGTCGGCACCTTCGCGATGATGGGCCATGTCGTGGTCCACGGCAGCCGCGACCTGCGCGAGGCCCTGCACCGCGCCCGGGCCTTCTACTCCCTCTTCCCCGGCGGCCCGGAGTTCCGGCTCGCCGAACCGGCCGCGCCCGCGGGGGAGCACGGGGGCCCCGACGAGGCCCGGCTGGAGTTCGACGTCTCCGGCTACGACGACCCCCTCCACTTCGGGGTCGAGGCCACCGTCCTCGTCGCGCACCGCTTCGCCGGCTGGCTCGTCCGCCGCCGGATCGGGCTGCGCCGGGTCGAGTTCGCCCACGCCGAGCCCCCGCACGCCGCCGAGTACGCCCTGCTGTTCGGCGCCCCCTGCGTCTTCGGCGCCGGACGCACCGCCGCCGTCTTCGACCGCGCCGACCTCGACGAACCCGTCCTGCGGGACGCGGACGCCCTCCAGGCCTTCCTCCGCCGCGCCCCCGACGGCATGCTCGTCTGCGCGGAGTGGGGGAGCACCGCCACCGGCCGGGTGCGTCACCTCATCGGCCGGGCGCTGCCGGCCGGTCCCGTCCCCACGCCGGAGGAGCTGGCCGAGCGGCTCTCGGTCAGCCCGCAGACCCTCCGCCGGCAACTGGCCGCCGAGGGCACCACGTACCAGCGGCTGCGCGACCAGGTGCGGCGGGACCACGCCATCGCGGAGCTGACCGCGGGCCGGGTCTCCATCGAGCGCCTCTCCCGGCGGCTCGGCTTCTCCGAACCCAGCGCCTTCCACCGCGCGTTCCGCCGCTGGACCGGCGAGACCCCCCGCGCCTACCAGGTCCGCGACCGGCACGCCGTTCCCGTGTCCGGGGGCGTCCCCGGCGCCGGAGCCCCGTCCGGGCCCGGAGCGGCCCCCTTGTTGACGCGCGGTCAACAAGGCTGAGCGGTACGGTCACAGCCGCCGTCCGCCGCCCGGCCTACCTTCCCGCCATGACCGAATTCGACCGGTCCGGGGCCGTACCGCACCCCGGCCGCGGGAGCCGCCGAAGGGGCCGCCGATGAGGACGGGCCGCGTCCTCGGCGCCGTCTTGGGGACCGGCGCCCTGCTCGCCCTGCTCGCGGGAGTGGCCGTGACCGCCCTGGGCGTCCGGGTCGACGGGTCCAGCATGGACCCGACCCTGCGCCCGGGCGACCGGATCCTCGTCTCGCCGGGCTCGGAGGGGCGGGTGCACCGCTTCGACGTCGTCCTGCTGCGCGGCGGCCGGCAGGACTCCCTCATGGTGAAGCGCGTGATCGGACTGCCCGGCGACCGGGTGGCGATCGTGTCGACCGGCGAGGAGCCCTTCCAGGTCCTGCTCCAGGAGGGCGGGAAGGGGCCCGTCCGCCGGGTGGTCGCGTCCCAGTGGGACGAGCGGGCCCACCGCGCGGGCGCGTGCTGCTCGGCGGAGGGCACCCGCTCGGCGCGCGCGGAGCTGCGGACCGTCCCGGAGGGCGGCTTCTTCTACCTGGGCGACAACCCCGACCTGTCCGACGACTCCCGGCAGTACGGATGGGGCGCGATCGACCGGGTCGAGGGGCGGGTCGGGCTGCGCGCCTACCCCCTCTCCACCGCGCCGGGCCTCGGCAACCGGCCCGTACTGGAGGAGTACGCAGGGCCCCGGCCGCCGTAGGAGGCGGGGCCGCGCCGTCGCCGTGCCCCGGCACGGGCGGGGTCCGCCACCGGGGTCCGCCACCGGAGCCCGGCCTGCGAAGTCCCGGGGAAGGGGGCCGGCCGCCCGAACCGCCCGCCCCGGCCGGTTCAGGCGCGGGGCGCGGGTGCGGGCAGCCGCTCGTGGCCGGTGCTGAGGGCGACCCGTACCGCCGTGTCCGCGATGCGGCGGGCCGACTCCTCCGGGGAGGCGGTGGCCTGGACGATGTGACTCGCCGTCAGGCGGACCGCCGTGTCCACGGCGAGCTCGCGCGCGACCGGGTCGATGGAGGGCCAGGTCTCCGCCACGTACGTCCCGGCCATCGTCGTGGCCAGGTCGAAGGCGGCGGCCGACCGGGTCGTCAGATAGGGGAGGAGTCCGTCCTCGCCGGTGCTCGTCAGCATCGCCCTGATCAGGGGGTTGCGGCCGGCCAGCTTCAGCGTGAAGCCGACGGCCGCCTCCACGGCGGCACGGAGGTCGTCCGGGTGCGCGTCCAGGCCCTGCTGGATGCCGACCAGGCAGCGCTCCAGCTCGCGCCGGAACAGCGCCTCGCCCACCGCCTCCTTGGAGGGGAACTCGGAGTACAGCGTCTGCCGGCTGACGCCCACGTCGCCGGCCAGGTGCGCCATGCGCAGCCTGTCGAAGCCGTCCCGCGCGACGCGCTCGAAGGCGGCGTCCAGCAGGCGCTCCCGCAGCAGTGTCCGGACCGTCTCCCTGAAGCGTGCCATCGCGCCAGCGTAGAGCAGCGACCGCGCCCCTCGGGGGCGTGACAAATAGACGGAGCCCGTCCGCACTATTGACACAACTTCTCATAGTGTCCAATTCTCGAACAGGCGGCCACCAAGTGTCCGTCGTCCCCGGCCTCCGGCCCCGGACGCACGGCCGTCCCTCATCCCCACCCCGCGCCACCCGCGCGGACCAACGGTTGGAGAACCCTCATGCAGAACGAGCCCAGAGGCGTCACCCGCTGGCGCAGATCGGCCTTCCTCGCCGTCCCCGCCTGCGCGGCGGTCGCGGCCATGGCCACCGCGATGGTCCAGGGCGCCCTCGCGGCGAACCTGTCCCTGACCAGCGTGCCGTTCACCCTCAGCTCCAAGACGGTGGCGGCCCCCCAGGGCATCGGCGCGGTCATGCACACCATCGACGCCGGCGGGCCCAAGGGCGCCGCACAGGTCGGCATCGCCAAGGCCGGCCTCGACGGCATCTGCGTCCACGCCACCCAGTCGGTCAACCTCCCGGTGGTCGGCAGCCTCGGCACCTGGTCGCTCAACATCTCCTCGCCCGCCGCCCAGACCCCGCTCACCAGCGACCAGCTGGTCAACGGCGCCGGGCTCCAGGCCAACAAGCTCATCCTCGACGCGCAGGCGCTCAAGGCGGCCACCGCCACCCTGAACGCCAGCGACGCCACCCCGAACGTCATCGGCGCCGCGGCCGACGGCGACGGCATCAAGGCCACCGGCATCAAGGACGGCTCCGCCGGCCAGTTCGGCCTCGACGCCACCGGCGGCCGCACCGACATCAGCAACCTGAACGCCGACGCCAACGGTGCCACGATCGCCGGAGCCATCACGCTGCCGGACCTCGCGATCGCCATCAAGCACGGCGACTCGGGCTGCTGACACCCCCTCCGCACCGCATGAGCACCACCGCACGACCGCACCACCGCACCACCCGGACCGGGACGGCGCCCCCCCCCGGGGCGCGCCGTCCCGGGACCGACCGTCCGCCCCCTTCCCTCCCTCCCGAACGCCGCTGCGAGGCCCCCGTGACGACCACCGACCCGCCCGCGCCCGACACCGGGGCGACCGGCACGCCCGACACGCCCGACACGCCCGCCACGATCGGTACGACCGACACGACCGGCGCGACCGGCACCGTGGCGAACCGCACCGATCCGCCGCCGCCCTCCGCCCCGGCGCGGGCCCGCCGCGCCTTCCGCCGCTGGCGCCGCACCCGGCCGTTCTGGGCCGCACTGTGGATCGCCCTCGGCGGCTTCGTGATCTTCTTCCTGCCGATGGCCCCGCTGGGCAAGATCCTCCAGGTCGGCGTCGGCGGCATCGCCGGCATGGCGGGCGGCGTCGTCATCATGGCGATGGCCCTGCTCGTCCTCGCCCTGCCCGGCCAGCGCCACACCGCCGGAACCATCGCCGTCATCGCCGGCGTGGCCTCCTTCCCCCTCTCCAACCTCGGCGGCCTCTTCGTCGGCATGGCCCTCTCGGTCCTGGGCGGCGCCATGGCCTTCGGCTGGCTGCCCGAGAAGCCCGCCAAGCGCCGCGGCCGCCTCCTGCGCCGCGCCCGCGCCACCGACGGGACCCCCGGGTCCCCCGCATCCGTTGGGAGCGGCTCCGCATGAACCCCCTCCTCGCAGGCCCCCGCAAGGCCGGCGGTCCGCTCGCCCGGCTCGGGGCCGACGGCGCCCGCGCCACCGCCGCCTGGAACGCCCGGATGCTCGCCGAGGCCGCCGACGGCACCCGCCGCGGCACCCGCTGGGGCCGCGGCGCCCTCGCCCTCGTCCCCTCCTGCCTGGCCGTCGGCGCGCTCGGCGCCGCCCTCGCGCAGGGCGCCCTCGCGGCCAACTTCAGCGTCACCGGGCAGCCGTTCACCCTCACCTCCAACGGCGTCTCCGGCACCGGCTTCGGCGCCATCGTCAACACCCCCGCCGTGGGCCGACCCGACGGCACCACGACCACCAACACCGCGATGGCGCGGGTCGGTTTCGCCAGCGCCGGCCTCGCCGGACTCTGCGGGATCGTCCACCAGTCGATCGCGGGCGTGCCGTACTCGCTGCTGCTCACCGGCGGCCAGACGGTCACCGCGGCCCCGCCCGCGAGCTTCACCACCGACATCGACGCCTCGAACCTCTACATCCAGGCCACCGAGCTCCAGGCCTACGGCCCCACCACCCTCCAGAACGCGGTCCTCGGCCAGTCCGCCGACCAGGTCACCGTCGCCGGAAAGCCGCTCACCGGCGCGCTCCCCGGAGGCTTCGGCCTCGGCTCGGCGGGCGGCGAGGGCGGCAGCTCCATCAAGCTGCACGGCCTCAACGCCACCGCGTACGACGCCGAGATGGCCGGCGCCCTGGTGCTGCCGAACCTGAAGCTGAGGGTCGTCGCCGGAACGGCCACGTCGTGCTGAGCCGGGGGAGGGCCGCGTACGCCCGGCTGCGGAGCGCGTACGCCTGGTTCCGGGCCTTCCGCCGCACCCGACCCTTCTGGGGCGGGGTCTGGCTGGCGGCCGGCGGCTGGACCGTGCTCAAGTTCTCCCTCAGCTCGGTCCAGCTCATCGTCAGCACCGGCTTCGGCGGCGTCGCCGGGTACCTCGTCGGCGGCGGCATGATCCTGTGCGGGCTCATCCCGATCGCCGCCCCCCGGCAGCGCTACACCTTCGGCCTCATCGGCTGCGTCCTCGCCGTGGTCTCCCTCGTCGTCTCCAACCTCGGCGGCTTCCTCCTCGGCATGGTCCTCGGCGTGCTCGGCGGATCGATGCTGGTCGGCTGGGGCGCCAAGCGCCCCCGCGCCACCGCGGGGACCGGAGCCGCACCCGAGGCGGTGGAGGCGTGACGCGCGCGGGGGCACGGGGGCGGCGCAAGGCCGTCGCGGTCGCGGCCGCGCTGCTGCTCGCCGTCGCCAGCGCCCTCGCCGCCGGGCAGCCGAGCAGCGCCGCCGGACGGCCGCCCGCGGCCGTGGCCCCGCTGGGCGTACCGTTCCTGCCCTCGCCCGACCCCCTCCACGTGACCATCGACAGCATGGTCGCCGTCTCCCTGACCGTCGACAAGGACGTCACGATCCGGCTCTCCGACGGCACCACCCGGGTCACCAACAAGTACACCTTCACCAAGCTGAAGATCCGCTCCCACATGAACGTGACGCAGCGGGCCGACGGCCACACCGTCGTCATCGACGTGCCGAACGAGGGCTCGCTCGGCGGCTACGACAGCGCCGGCCGGCCCGAGACCACGACGATGTGGGGGAACATCACCAACGTCTGCGTCCGCGTCCTGCTCAAGATCTGCGGGGTCCAGGGGCTGCTCGACTTCTTCGGCTCGCTGATCCCGCTGACCGCCGGCGCGGAGGACTTCGCGGGCGACATCTACGCCATCCGGACCGTCGACGACCACGCCGCCCTCAACTCGACCGACAACCCCGTCCACCTTCCCGGAACGATCACGGTGACCACGCCATGAGCCGCTCGGACGCCCGCCCCGGACCCCTCCGCCCCGCCCCCCTCCGGCAGGAGGGCCGCACCCACTGGCGGCGCAGCCTCCTCGTCGCCGTGCCCGCCCTGCTCGCGGCCGGCGGGCTCGGCTCGGCGATGGCCACCGGGGCGCTCGCCGTCGGCCTGCGCATCCAGGACCGGCCCGTCGACTTCACCACCAGCAGCCTGTACGGGACGCAGTACGGCGCCGCCGTCGTCGACCAGGAGGTCGTGCGCCCCGACGGCACGGCCGGCAGCGTGCGGGTGCTGCGGATGGGCTTCGCGGACGGGGTCCTCAACGGCCTCTGCCTCAGCCAGCGCCAGCAGATCGCGGGAGCCACGTACACCCTGCTGCTCACCCTCGGCGACGCCGATCCCGGCTCCTGGGAGATCCGCACCCAGAACACCGTCCTCGACCTCAGGAACGCCACCGGCGAACTCGACATGGACGGCATCGTCGACCTCAACGTCAACGGCGCCGACGTCCGCACGGTCAAGGACTCCGCCGGGGCCTACGTGCCCAACCCGCTGGGCGCCCCGCAGCACCGCTTCGGCATCCAGGCCCGCTACGCCAAGTTCGACCGGATCAGCGGCACCGCGCAGGACTTCCAGATCCCCGGCCTGCTCACCACGCCCCGGCTCAAGCTCTCCGTCAGGCCCGGCACCGTCGCCTGCCCCGCGCCCGCCGCCCCGACCGGCACCCCCGGCACGCCCTGAGGCACGTCCCGGGGCACGCCGGTCCCGACGGCCCACGGCCGACGGCGGCCGGTCGGCGCGGCGGGTCAGTCCAGCAGGCCGAGCAGCCAGCCGAAGAGGTCGCCGACCGCGCCGAAGGCCCACTGGGCCGCGAGGACGAGCAGGACGCAGACGCCGAGGAAGAGGACCGTCCCCCAGCCGCAGCCGTGACCGCCCACCTCCGGCCCGTCGCCGCCGCGACCGCCCACCTCGAAGTCGAACAGATCCATGAACTCCCCCTGATCCTCCGCGAAGCCCCCCGGCTCCGCCCCCCATGACCCCAGGACTCCTGCGGAGGCCCGCCGGTTCCCGCCCCGCCCGCCGCCCGCGCGGCGGGAGTGTCCAGCCGGACTCTAGGCCGAAGCTTCACAATGCGCAGTACTGCGGCACAGGACGGCACGGGCGGCGTGAGAGCCGCGGGCCGCGACCTAGGGGAGGCTTTCTTGAGGTTCCGGATCTTGGGCACGGTGGCAGTCGGCGTCGGGGACGCGGTCCATGCCGTTCCGGGGCTTCGGCAGCGGTCCCTGCTGGCGAGTCTGCTCATCCACGCGCCCGCGGTGGTGTCCGTCTCGACGCTGTACGACGAGCTGTGGGGGGAGAACCCGCCGGCGACCGTGGAGAACGCGCTCCAGGCGCACGTGTCGCGGTTACGGCGCACGCTCGCGCGGCTGGCGGGGGACCCGGCGGCCGACCTGGTGCGGACGCGGGGGGCCGGGTACAGCCTCCAGGCGGCGCCGGAGGACATCGACGTCCATCAGTTCCGGGGGCTCATACGCCGGTCCCACCGGGCCATGGAGGAGGACGACCCGGCCGGCGCGCTGGCGTCGCTGGAGCGGGCGCTCGGCCTGTGGCGCGGGGCGCCGCTGGGAGACGCCGCCGTCGGGCCGCTCTGCGCGAGCGCCGCCGCGGAGTGGGAGGAGGAGTACCTGTCCGCCCGCGAGGACGCCTTCTGGCTGCGGCTGCGCGCCGGCGAGGCCGTGCGGGTGGTCGGCGAGCTGAAGCGGATGAGCGTCGCCCACCCGTGGCGGGAGCGGACCACGGAGCTGCTCATGGTGGCGCTCTACCGGAGCGGCCGTCAGGCCGAGGCCGTCGGCGTGTACAACGCGGCCCGGCTGCGGCTCGCCGACGAGCTGGGCATGGAGCCCTCGCCGAAGCTGCGGCAGCTGTTCCACCGGATGCTCAACCAGGACCCGGGACTGCACGGGTCCACCGCCCTGCTGCGCGCGAGCGCGTGAGGCCGGCGCCGGCCCCGCGGCGGTCATCGCGGGGCCGGCGGGCCGTCACTCGCAGCCGCCGCCGGGAAGCAGCCGGCGGAAGCCCGTGTACCGGGCCAGCGCCTCCGGCAGCACCACGGAGCCGTCCTCCTCCTGCCCCTGCTCCAGCAGGGCGGCGACGGTCCTTCCGATCGGCAGGCCGGAGCCGTTGAGCGTCGCCGCGGGCCGCCGGGAACCGCCCGCGCGGTAGCGGAGGCCGGCCCGGCGCCCCTGGAAGGTGCCGCAGTCCGAGACCGAGGAGATCTCGCGGTAGGTGCCGCTGCCGGGCAGCCACACCTCGACGTCGTACGTCTTCCGCGCGGAGAAGCCGATGTCGCCGGCCGGCAGGAGGACCACGCGGTACGACAGTTCCAGACGCCGGAGGCACGCCTCCACGTGCGTCAGCATCAGCTCCAGCTGCGCCTCCGCGTCCTCCTCCCGGCAGACGCGGACCAGCTCCACCTTCTCGAACTGGTGCAGGCGGAGCAGACCGCGGGTGTCGCGGCCGTAGGAGCCCGCCTCGGCCCGGTAGCACGGGGTGCGGGCGGTCATCGCCAGCGGCAGCCGGTGCCCGTCGAGGGTCTCCCGCGCGAGCAGGTTGGTCAGCGGCACCTCGGCGGTGGGGATCAGGAAGAGCTCCCGGCCGCCCACCGAGGTGGCGAAGAGGTCGTCCTCGAACTTGGGGAGCTGGCCCGTGCCGGTCATCGTCTCGCGGCTGACCAGGTGCGGCACCGCGTACTCGGTGTACCCGTGCTCCCGGCCGTGCAGGTCCAGGAGGAAGGAGCCCAGCGCGCGTTCCAGCAGGGCGCCCGGGCCGACGGCGACGCTGAACCGGGCGCCGGACAGCCTCCCCGCCGCCGCCGTGTCCAGGATGCCGAGGCTCTCGCCGAGGTCGGCGTGGTGCCGGCCGAGGCCGGGGCCCGAGCCGCGGTGCGGGCCGACGCGGCGGACCTCCACGGCGTCCTTCTCGTCGAAGCCGTCGGGGAGGTCGTCGGCCGGCAGGTTCGGCACCGTCAGGAGGAGCCGTTCCAGGTCGTTCTCGGCCTCCCTCGCCTCGGCCTCGGCGGCCTGCACCCGGCTCCGGAGGCGGCGGTTGCGCTCACGCGGGTCGTCCCCGGCCGGGTCGTCACCGGTCGGGTCGTTTCCGGCCCGGGCGCCCGGGCCCGCCGGGCGGCCCTTCCGGGACGCCCGCTTCAGCTCCGCCCGCAGGCCGTTCACCGCCTCCAGGGCGGCGACCCGGCGCCGCTGGGCGGCTCGGAGCCCGTCGAGGTCGAACGGATGGCCGCGCCGGGCCAGGCGGCGCTCCGTCTCCGGACCGCTGTCGATCAGTTCGCGTACGTCGTGCACGTTCTTCCTCCGGGGCGGGTGGGCGGAGAGGGACGGGAGCGGCGGCGGGGACGAGGGGTCAGGCCGGTTCCGAGACGGGGGCGGGGGCCGGGGGCCCCACCGCCTCCGTCCGGTCCGCCCCGGGCGCCAGGTGCGCGGTGGCCAGCGCGCGGTAGCGCTGCGGGGCGGTCGCGCGCAGCCGCAGCGCCCACAGCACGCCCGCCGCGACGACCAGGACGATCGTCCAGGGGAGGCGGGCGACGACCCCGCCGGTCGCACCGGTCAGGACGTCGAAGTTGCCGACCACCAGCCACACCGTGGCCGCCAGGCCGGCGAAACCCAGCAGCGGCGCCACGACCCCCCGCCAGAGGCCCGCTCCGGTGTCCTTGCGGCGCAGGGCCACGGCGGAGAGCGCCGACAGCGCCTGGAGGACGACGATGCCGAGGGTGCCGAGGCCGAGCATGCTGGTCGTCATGCTCGCGTACGGGTCCAGCCCTCCCGCGGCGAAGGCGGCGACGACCGCGGCGCAGATCCCCGCCTGGACGAGACCGGCCCGGTGCGGCGAGCCGAACCTCGGGTGCAGCCGGCCCAGCCGGCGGGGCAGCAGGCCGTCGTCGGCCATCACCTGCGCGTACCGGTTGGCGGCGCCGTGCAGCGCCAGCGTCGCGGCGAACAGGCTGGTGCAGAGCATGATCTCCAGGGCGGTGCCGCCGAGGGCGCCGAGGTGGTCGCGTCCCAGGACGAAGAAGAGGTCGCCGAGGCTGTCGCCCGCGGTCTCCCGGACCCGCCCGGGACCGATCGCGCCGACCGCGGCCCAGCTGGTCAGGGCGTAGAAGCCGGAGATCAGGAGGACGGCGACGTAGGTGGCCCGGGGGACGCTGCGGCGCGGGTCGCGCGCCTCCCTGCCGTACAGGGCGGCCGACTCGAAGCCGATGTACGACACGAAGGCGAACATCAGCGAGACGCCGAGGCCGGGGCCGGTGGCCGCGCGCCAGGAGAAGGAGGCGGCCGGGAGCGCCCGCACGCCGTGCCGGGCCAGGACGGCGACGTCCAGGGCGGCCAGGACGCCGATCTCGGCGATCATCAGGACGGCCAGCACGCGGGCGCTGACGGCGATGTCCCGGTACCCGAGGACCGCGACGAGCACCAGGACGACCGCGGCGCACCACTCCCACGCCAGGTGGACGCCGTGGCCCGCCAGCACCAGGCTGGTGAAGTAGCCGGAGGCGCCGACCAGTCCGATGGTGGCGCTGTTGTAGGCGACGACCGCCGTCCAGCCGCCGCCGACCGCCACCGGCCGGCCGAGGCCGTCGGCGATGGAGGAGTAGAAGCCGCCGGAACCGCCGGTGCGGCGGGCGCTGACCGCGTACCCGACGGAGAAGCAGAGCAGGGTGGCGCCGGCGAAGAGGAAGGCGGCGGGGACGCCTTCGGCGGTGCCGATCGCGAACGCCAGGGGGACGGTGCCGACCATGGCGGAGAGCGGCGCCGCGGCGGCGACGATCATGAAGACGATGTGGCCGGTGGTGAGGGATCCGCGCCCCGCGGGCGGGGCGTGTCGCGCGTGCGTCCTCATGGAGGGCTCCTGGGGTCTGCGGCGCCTCCCGGCCGGCGGACGGGAGGCGCGGGGGAGGGGCGGGGCGGGGCGCGGTGCGGGCGGCGGGGCGGGCGGGGATCGGCCGGGGGACCGGCGGCGTGGCTCGGCCGGGGGCCGGGCGGCGGGGCGTGCCTCCGACCGGGCTCAGGCGCGGGCGAGGGCCAGGACCGCGTTCTGGCCGCCGAAGCCGAGGGAGTTGCTCAGGGCCAGGTCGTAGCGGGCCGTGGTGACCGTGGTGGTGAGCTTGAGGCCGCAGTCGGGGTCGGGGACGTCGAGGTTGGCGGTGGGGGGCACCACCTGCTCCTCCAGTCCGAGGACGGTGAACGCGGCCTCGATCGCGCCGGCCGCGCCGAGGAGGTGGCCGGTGACGCCCTTGGTGGAGGTGACGAGGGGGTCGCCGAGCACGCGGCGCACCACCTTGGCCTCGGTGAGGTCGTTGAGGCGGGTGGCGGTGCCGTGCGCGTTGACGTGGCCGACGTCGGAGGGACGGCAGCCGGCGTCGGCGAGCGCGGCGCGCACCGCCGCCTCCAGGCCGGCGCCCTCCGGGTGCGGCGAGGTGAGGTGGTGGGCGTCGGCGGAGGCGCCGTACCCGGCGACGCGGGCACGGATCCGGGCGCCGCGGGCGCGGGCGTCGGCGGCGCGTTCGAGCACCAGCACCCCGGCGCCCTCGCCCGCCACGAAGCCGTCGCGGTCCGTCTCGAACGGGCGGGAGGCGGCGGCCGGATCGTCGGTGCGGGACGAGAGCGTGCCCATGCGGGCGAAGCCGGCCATCACCAGGGGCGTGATCATGGCTTCGCTGCCGCCGGTGAGGACGAGGTCGCACCGGTCGAGGAGGAGGAGGTCGCGGGCGGTGCCGATGGCCGTGGTGCCCGAGGCGCAGGCGGTGGCGACCACCAGGTTGGGGCCGGTGGCGCCGAACTCCATGGCCGTCTGGCCGGCGAGCATGTTCGGCAGCTGCATGGGCAGCAGCAGCGGGGAGACGTGGCGCGGGGAGTGCTCGACCAGCACCCGGTGCTGCTGCTCCACGGTGCCGGGTCCGCCGTCGGCGCAGCCGAGGACCACGCCGACGCGGGCGCCGTCCCAGGTGGCCGGGTCGAGGCCGGCGTCGGCGAGCGCCTCGGCCGCGGCGACCAGCGCGAACTGGGTGAAGCGGTCGAGCCGGTGGGCCCGGCGGGCGCCGAGCAGCGCGTCCGCGTCCCATCCCGGCACCCGGCAGGAGATGGTGACCAGCTGGCCGTCGAGGGCGGGGTCGGCCGCCGCGGCCGGGCGCCCGGCGCGGACGCCGGCCCAGCTCGCGGCGGTGCCGATCCCGGCCGGGGTGACCAGGCCGAGACCGGTGACGGCGATGTCGGTGCCGGTCATCACACCCGCGCGCTTCCCTGTTCGATCAGCGCCAGCATGTCGCCGACGGTCTCGGCCTCCAGGAGTGCGTCGTCCGAGACGGCGACGCCCAGCTCGTTCTCCAGGACCAGGGACAGCTCGACGACGGCGAGCGAGTCGAGTTCGATGTCCTCCCGGGTGGCCTCCAGGGTGATCTGCTCGGGGTCGACCTTGAGCTTGTTGACCAGGATTTCCTTCAGCTGCTCGAACATGGCGCTTCTGCCTCTCCGGTGAGTGGTCGTCAGGTGGTGCGGGAGGTGGGGTGCGGCCCAGGACCGGGCTGGAGCTCGGGCCAGGTGAGGGTTGCCGCGCCCCACGAGAGACCGCCGCCGAAGGCGGTCAGGAGCAGCCGGTCGCCGGCCTTCAGACTGCCGTCGGCGGCGCTCTGGTCGAGAAGGAGCGGGATCGAGGCGCCGCCGGTGTTGCCGACGTGCTCGATGTTGGAGAGCTGCCGCGCGGGCCCGATGCCGAGCCGCTCGGAGACGGCGGCGAGGATGCGGGCGTTGGCCTGGTGGGCGGCGAAGCGGTCGACGTCCCCGGGCCGCCAGCCGGCGTCGGCGAGCGCGTGCAGGGAGGCCGCGGTCATCCGTTCCACCGCGTGCCGGTACGTGGCCCGGCCGGCCATCCGGAAGTACTCCTCGCCCGGCCGGGGGGCGAGGCCGGAGGCGCGCTGGCGGGAGCCGCCGGCCGGGACGGTGATGAGGTCGCTCAGTTCGCCGTCGCTGCCGAGGACGAGGGAGCCGAGGGCGCCCGGTTCGCCGGCGGTGCCGGCGCGGAGCACCACGGCTCCGGCGCCGTCGGCGAAGATCACGGCGGTGCCGCGGTCGTCGGGGTCGACGATCGTGGTGAAGGCGTCCGCGGCGATGACCAGGACGCGGTCGGCGAGGCCGGTGGCGATGTGGCCGGCGCCGGTCGCGAGGGCGTAGAGGAAGCCGGCGCAGACGGCCGCGACGTCGAAGGCGGGGACGCCTCCGAGACCGAGCCGGGCGGCGACCGCCGGGGCCGTCGCAGGGCAGGGGTGGTCGGGTGTGGTGGTCGCCAGGACCACCGCGTCGACCTGGGAGTCGTGGGCCGACTTGAGGGCCTGCAGCCCGGCCTCGACGGCGAGGTCGGAGGTGGCGGTGCCGGGGGTGACGACGTGCCGGGTGGCGATGCCGGTCCGGGTGCGGATCCAGTCGTCGGAGGTGTCCAGCCTGGCCACCAGGTCGGCGTTGGTGACGACCGTGGGCGGCACGTGGCCGCCGACCCCGGCGAGGACGGGCGCCCGTCCGGCGGGGGCGGTGAAGACGCGGCCGGTGCGGGGCCCGGGGCCGGCGGGGAGGGCGGCGCCGTTCACGGACGCCCGCTCCGCACGGTCGCGTCCAGGGGCAGGCCCATGTAGGCCATGCGGCTCGCGGCCATCTCGTCGGTCCACCGCTCGGCCATGTCGTACCGCTGCTCGGGGGTGGTGTCGAGCAGCCGTACGCCGGGCCAGACCTCGTAGTCGCCGATGCGCTCGGCCTGTTCGGCCATGCCCTGCTGGAAGAGCTCCTCGCGGTGGAGCACGTACGGCCGGTCGGGCACCCGGTCCCACAGTTCGGTGCCGGCGGCGAGGATCTCGCGGAGGCGGGGCAGGTACTCGGGGTGCTTCCGCAGGTGGTCGCGCAGGATGGTGCTGGCGACGGTGAGGTGCCGGATCTCGTCGATGGCGGTGCCGCGCGAGATCTCCTGGGTGGCGTCGGACAGCGGGGTCCACTTGCGCTCGCTCAGTTCGGCCGCGGGGGCGAGGACGCCCTCGATGACGATGGCGAAGACGGCCACGCCGCCGTAGAAGTCGTTCCGGTCGCGGATGATCTCCAGGGTGAAGTCCTCGACGGGCTGGAGCACCTCGCGCCGGTAGTCGGCGGCCATGGCGTCGATGTCGGCGAGCAGCGTGCGCTCCGGCAGGCCGAGCTCGACCAGGTGGTTGCGGAAGACCCGGGCGTGCCGGGCCTCGTCCATGAGCTGGGTGGCGTAGAACTCCATCTCCGGGACGGAGGGGGCGCGGGAGACGTAGTGGCCCAGCAGGCGGGTGGCGATCTCCTCGGAGAGGCCGCGGAAGCCGAACTCCAGGACGAGCGCCTCGCGGAGCGGGCCCGGGCGGCGGAGGAAGTCCGGGACGCCGGCCTTCTCGTGGTGGCCGGTGGCGCCGCGGTCGCGGAGGGTGCCCTGGGCGACCTCGGTGAACCAGTACGCCAGGTCGCAGCGGTCCGGGCCGAGGGTCAGTTCCCTGGCCCCGTCGAGCAGGCCGGGGGCGGTGTCCCAGTCGGCTTCCTTGGCGGTGGGCGTGTTCATGAAAGCACGTTCTCCTTGGCGGACGGGGCGGGGCGCGGACCGGTGGGGAGCGGTGCGGGACCGTCGCCGGCCGGGACGCCCTCCCCGTACTCCGCGACCGGGATGAGCCTTCCGGCGAAGAGCTCCCCGGCGCTGCTGAGCAGCGGGTCCCCCTCGGCGGTGGCGGCGTGGACGACGGCGCCGAGCAGCAGCTCGTGGTCGCCGACCCGGAAGCAGCCGACCACCCGGCAGTCGTAGTGGGCGAGCGCGCCGCGGAAGAGCGGCGCCCCGGAGTAGGCGGCGGGGTCCCAGTCGACGCCGTGGAACTGGGCGGCGCCGTCGGGCCGGGAGGTGTCGGCGAAGTGGCGGGCCAGGCGGCCCTGCCCGCCGCTGAGCACGTTGACCGCGAAGCGGCCCTCGGCGGTGGCGAGCTTGGCCAGGACCGAGTCCGGCTTGAGGCACACGCCCAGGACCTGGGGGCGGTGGGAGATCCGGACGACGGTGCTGACGGTGGTGCCGTGGCGGTGGCCCTCGTGTTCGGCGGTGAGCACCGACACCAGGGAGGCGAGCCGGCGCAGGGCCCGGTCCTGGGCGCTCCGGCGCTCGCGCAGCGTGATCCTGTTCACCGGGTCACCCCTCCGCCGGCCGGGACGGTCTCCTCGCGCGGGCCGGCCGCGGCGCCGGGGACGTGTCCCACGGGGGCCGGGGTCTCGGTGTGGCCGGCCGGCTTGGGGTGCGGGAGGCCGAGGTCGTCCAGGAGGCGCAGGTAGCCGGGCTGCCGGACGGGCTCGAAGGGCAGGGCGAAGGGCTTCATGAAGTTGCCGAACAGGCCCCGGTCGCCGAAGAGGTGGAAGGGGAGCACCAGCAGCGCCCACTCGGGGCGGACCAGCCAGCACCACAGGGCGGCGACGGCGCCCTGGGTGATCAGGCTGTGCATGACGTTGTAGGCGACGTAGTAGCCCTTGTGGATGGGTCTTCCCCCGGCCTTGCGGAAGGCGAGGGCGCCGGGGATGTAGCCGATGAGGTCGATGTAGAGGAAGAGCCCGATGGCGGGCAGCCAGCGGATCTCGTCGAAGTGCAGGACGAGGAGACCGGTCGTCACCGCGAGGCCGACCAGGTACTCGGCGCGGTGGAGCGAGAAGGTCTTCGGCGTCTCGAAGGGGTTTGCCTGGTCCACGGGTGAACTCCTGACGGGAGGGGTACGGGGCGGGCGGCGGGCCCCCGGTCCGCCGCGGGCGGCGGCTCAGCCCGCGCCCGGGGCGGCCGCGGCGTCGAGGGCGACGTCCGTGTGGAGGACCGTCCGGCCGGGGAAGAAGCCGGTGAGGGCCCAGGCGACGGTCTCGCGGATCACGCGTTCGGCGATCGGGTCGAGGATGCTGGCGAGGCTCGGGATGCCGAAGTCGAAGTCGGCCGTGAAGACGACGGAGACGTCCGGGCCCTCCTGGCGCAGCGTCCAGACGCCCTCGAAGCCGTCGAAGTCGCCGTCGGTCTGCTCGAACCGGATCTCCAGCCGGTCGGGGAGGAAGGTGTCCTGCTCCGTCCAGCGCAGCAGGCCGCTGCGGAAGTGCAGTTCCCAGCTGGAGCTGCCGACGGCCTCGGGGAGGGTCGCGTGCACCTCGGTCGAGCGCACGTGGGGGGCGAGTTCCGGGTACCGCTCCCAGCGCGGGACGGTCCGGAAGACCTCCTCGGCGGAGGCGTCGCGCACCAGGGCGTGGAGTTCGACGTGTCGCATGGTCAGTTGCCCCCCTCGGGCATCGTGGCCGACCGCCCGAGGAGGTCGGAGGTGGCCTTGTCGAAGGAGTCGAGCAGGAATTCGACGTCCCGGTCGGTGAGGATCGCGGGCGGGGTGAACCGCACCACGGAGGAGCCGTTCATCGAGTGGTTGGCGACCACGCCGTGGTTGAACAGCTCGATGAGCAGTTCGCCGGCGAGTCCCGGCTCGATCAGCTCGACGCCGATCAGGAGGCCCTGGCCGCGCACCTCGACGAGCTGGTCGGGGATGTTGCGGCGGGCGATCTCGGTGATCCGCGGGAGGAGCCGGGCGCCGAGTTCGCGGGCGCGGGGCACCAGTTCCTCCTCCCGCAGGGCGCGGACGGCGCCCTGGACGGCGGCCATCAGCAGGGGCTGGCCGGAGAAGGTGGCGGTGTGGACGTACGGGTCCTTGTCGAAGGGCCGGAACGCCTCGCGGGTGGCGAGGGCCGCGGAGACCGGGACCACGCCGCCGCCGAGCGCCTTGCCGGCGAGCAGGACGTCGGGGCGGACGCCCTCGGTGTCGAGGCCCCACCACTCGCCGAGCCGGCCGAAGCCGGACTGCACCTCGTCGAGGATGAGGAAGCCGTCGAACTCCCTTACGGCCTCCTCGACCTGCTTGAGGTAGCCCTTGGGCGGGATGACGACGCCGCCCTCGCCCTGCACCGGTTCGAGGATCACGCAGACCTCGCCCGGGTGCCGGGAGAGTTCGGCGCGCAGGGCGTCGACGTCGCCGAAGGGGAGGTGGACGAAGTCGGGGACGAGGGGCCGGAAGGGCGCCTGGTAGACGTCCTTGGCGGTGGCCGAGAGGGCGCCGAGCGTCTTGCCGTGGTAGCCGCCCTTCATCGACACGGTCCGCTTGCGGCCGTTGGCGCGGGCCAGCTTGAGGCCGGTCTCGACCGCTTCGGCCCCGGAGAGGGCGAAGTGGACGCGGTCGAGGCCCTCGGGGGCGATCGAGACCAGGGCCTCGGCGGCGCGGGCGACGGTGGGCTCCAGGAGGATGCGGGTGGCGACGGGGTGGGTCTCCAGCTGCCGGCGCACCTCCTCCATGACGAGGGGGTGGCGGGCGCCCATGATGAAGACGCCGTAGCCGCCCGCGTTGAGGAAGCGTTCGCCGTCGGAGGTGGTCAGCCAGGCACCCTGCGACTCGACCTCCATGTGGGTTCCGAAGAGCTCGGCCAGGGTGGCCCGGCCCTTGCTCAGGTGGGCCCGGTAGAGCCGGAGGATCTCCGCCTCCCGGTCGGCCGGGGCGCCGGCGCTGGTGGTCATCGGTGTCTCTCTCGCTTTCGGTCCGTGGGGCGGGACGAGGGACTGCCGCGGGATCAGGACAGGTCGAGCGGGCCGCCGCCGGCGTAGGCGAGCAGCGGTTCGACCGCGGATCCCCGCGACGGGGGGTGGAAGGCGAGCGGGCGCACCGAGGCGGCCGTCCGCAGGTGCGCGGAGGAGCGGATGAAGTCGATGCCGCCGAGGAGTTCGAGGGCCTGCTGGGTGGCGAGCGACAGGGCCTCCTGCGCGGCGAACCGGGCGATCAGCACCTGGGAGACGGCCTCCTCGCCGCCGACGCCGTCGCGCACCGCGCGGGCGACCCCCAGGAGCAGGTGGAAGGCGGACTCGGTGCGGACGAGCAGGGCGCCGCGCTCGCCGGCGCTGCCGCGTCCCCGGGCGAGCACCTCCTCGGTCAGGCCGGCGGCGGCGCCCGCGTAGCCGGCCGAGACCAGCATCTCGAACCAGACGAAGCCGGCGTTCTGGAGGTCCTCGATGCGGCCGGGGTCGTCCTCGGTGGTGCGGACGACCCGGTCCTCGGGGACGAGGACGTCGGCGAGGCGGACCTCGTCGCTCTGGGCGGCGGCGAGGACCTCGGTGTCCCAGAAGGGGTGCCGGGTGAGGCCGGGCGCGTCGGCGTCGACGAGTGCGAGGGCCAGCTCGGGAGCGCCGTCGGCGCCGGGGACCGAGATGCTGGCCGTGAGCAGGCTCATCGAGCGGGAGAGGCTGCACGGCTTCTTGGAGCCGTTGAGGAGGTAGCCGCCGTCGACCGGGGTGGCGGTGACGGCCGGGGTGAGGATGTTCTGCTGGGTGCGGCCCTCGGCCCAGCCGGAGGCCATGAGCCTCTGCTCGGGGACGATCGTGTGGAGCAGCGCGGTCTGGGCGGGGGTGAGGCGGCCGGGGCCGTCGGCGAGCGCGTAGAGCATCGCGGCGGTGAAGTGGTGCATGGTCGAGGCCACGGCGAGCGACGGGGAGAGCGCGCCGACGGCCCGCTGGACGTGGACGGCGTCGACCGGGTCGGCGCCCAGCCCGCCGTACTCGGTGGGGACGAGCAGTCCGACGCCGGAAGCGGCCCGGAAGAGGTCCACGACCGGGCTGTCGGCCGCCTCCCGCTCCTCGAAGGACAGGTCGGACAGCGCCTTCACCAGGCCGGGATGGAAGCGCTCGCAGACGTCGCGGGCGGCATCGAGAGATCGCACGGGTGTCACCTCGTTCAGCGTCGGTCGCGGAGGGGATCGGAGGGGCTCGGAGGGGATCGGGGCGGCGGGCCGGGGCGGCCGGGCGTCGGGGCGCGGGCCGGCCGCTCCGCGGAGGTCGTCAGGGGGGCGGGTCAGTCGCCGAAGACGGTCCGGTGCGGGCTGACGTCCCGCGCGATGCTGACGCCCTGGACGTGGGAGGTCTTGAGCATCGGGTAGTTGGCCTCGCCGAAGACCCCGCCGGTCAGGCCGGTGCCGCCGTGGCTGGGCAGGTAGGGCAGGAAGCCGATGTGGGAGTCGTTGACCTTGAGCAGGCCGCCGTTGACCACCCGCTGGACGAAGGTGTCGACGACGTTCTCGTCCTTGGCCCACAGGGAGTTGCGCAGCCCGTACTCGTTGGAGTTCACGAAGTCGAGGAAGCGGTCGAGCAGGACCTCGTCGTCGTCCGGCTCGGCGACGACGATCGGCAGCAGCGGGAAGAAGGTCTCGTGGCGCACCACGTCGTGCTCGCGGGCGGCGGCCAGGCCGTCGACGCGGAGCACGGTCGGCTGGAGGAAGACGCCCGTCTCGGAGGGGGTGCCGTCCAGTTCGGTGCGCCTGCCGCCGCTGATCAGCTCCGCGCCCTGCTCCAGGGCCCGATCGAGCAGGCCGAAGAAGCGTTCGGTGCGGCGCACCGGGGAGAGCAGGACGTCCTCCTCGTCGGGGTAGCCGGGCCGCACGCCGGCGACCTGCCGCCGGACTTCGGCGATGAGGTCGTCGGCGACGTCGGGGTGGACGAGGACGTAGTTGGGGACCATGCAGATCTGGCCGGAGCCGTAGAACGACTCGGTGATCGCCTCCGCGGCGTAGGCGAGGTCGGCGTCCTTCCAGACGATGATCCCGTCGTTGCCGGCGAGCTCCAGGATCGGCTTCTTGCCGTGGGCGACGCACTGCTCCTGGAAGCGCAGGCCCTCCTTGCTGCCGCCGATGTAGAAGATGTCGTCGATCAGGGGGCTGGTGATCCAGCGGTCCAGGGTCTGCTTCGGGTTGGAGCAGACGACGTTGAGGGTGCCGGGCGGGGCGCCCACCTCGTCGAGGAGGGGCGCGGCCACGTCGCGGAGGACCCAGAGCGTGGAGAGGGCGATGCTGCGCGGGGCGCGGACCACGACCGCGTTCCCGGCCATCACGGCGAGGACGGCGAGGGCCGCGCTGGGCGCGGGCGCGTTCTGCGGCGGGTTGAAGGCGACCACGCCGTCGGGCTGGCGGCGGACGATGAGCCGGCGGCCGCCCTGCTCGAACTCGGTGTGCATCTGGCGGGCGTACCAGCCGATGCTCTCCTCGCTGTAGATCTGGAGCAGGCAGCTCAGCTCCCAGCGGGCCAGCTTCACGGGGTGGGACTCGGCGACCAGCATGTCGACGAACTCGTCCTGGCGGCGCAGCAGTTCCTCGCGGAAACGGGTGCCGAGGCGGAGCCGGCGCTCCAGCGGGACCGCGGCCCAGCCGGGGGCGGCCGCGGCGGCGGCCTCACTGGCGAGGTCGATGGCCGCGTCGTCGGCGATGGCGCAGCGGCCGATGACGTAGGGGTGGTCCGCGGCGGGTGAATCCGCGTCCTTTTCGAGGGTGCGCTTGAGGCTGACGCTGGTGAAGACGTCTTCGAGGAGCGACTTCGCGCTCACGGTGTAGACCCAGCCGTCGCCCTCGACGTCTTTCCCCGCAATAAACAGCCCATAGCTGTGGAAATTTTTTCCGGGATTCATCTCGCGGACCCTTCGGAAAGGTAATCGAAATCTTTGGGAGGCGAAATCGGATGCGATGATTGCAGTCCGCTCTGACCGGGTCCTGACGCGCTGCTGATCCCGCCTGGACAACCACTGGAGCGCTTCCGGCGTCCCTGTGCACGGGGCTGCGGGCCGGGACGCGGCGGCCGGCCCCGGTGATTACCTGGCAGGTAATTGACCTCTCCGATCACCGGACGAGAGTCTGGACGGGCACTCGGACACCTGTCTGCCCGGCCGCGGGCGAGCCGGGTTTCACACATCCTGTGATCGATCGGGAGTACGAAGAATGACCACCGAGACCAACCGCAGCCCCGCCGCGCCGCCACCGCCCGCGCCCACGGCCGGGAGTCCGGCTGTACCGCACCGGCTGATCCTGCCGACCGTGCTGGCCGGTGTCTTCATCACCACCCTCGACTTCTTCATCGTCAACGTCGCCATTCCCTCCTTGCAGACCGATCTGAAGGCGACCGCGTCCGCCATCGAATGGGTGGTCGCCGGATTCGGCCTGGCCTACGGCGTGGGCCTGATCACCGGTGGCCGCTTAGGCGACCTGTACGGCCGCCGCAAGATGTTCCTGCTGGGCCTGGGCCTGTTCACCGTCGCCTCGCTGCTCTGCGGCATCGCCCAGTCGGGCGGCTTCCTGGTCTTCTCGCGGGTGCTCCAGGGCCTCGCGGCGGCGCTGCTCGCGCCCCAGGTGCTGGCGCTGCTGGGCACGATCTTCACCGGCGCGGCACGGCTCAAGGTCTTCGCCGGCTACGGCCTGGCCATGGGACTCGCGGCCGTCTTCGGCCAGCTCATCGGCGGTCTGCTGATCGAGGCCGACATCGCCGGCTGGGGCTGGCGCTCCTGCTTCCTGGTCAACCTGCCGCTCTGCCTGGTCATCATGGCGCTGACGGTGAAGGTGGTGCCCGAGGCGCGGGCCGAGGGACGGCCCAAGCTGGACCTCCTCGGCGTCGTCGTGGTCACCCTCGCCCTGGTCGCCCTGGTCCTGCCGCTGATCGAGGGCCGTGAGGCCGGCTGGCCGCTGTGGACCTGGCTGTCCCTGGGCGCGTTCGTCGTGCTGACCGCCGCTTTCGTGGCCATCGAGCGGTCGATCGCCGGGAAGGGCGGCTCCCCGCTGGTGAACATCTCCATGTTCGGCGACCGCGCCTTCGTCGTCGGCCTCGCCTGCCAGCTGGTCTTCTGGATGGGCCAGGCGTCCTTCTTCCTCGTGCTCGCCCTGTACATGCAGGCCGGCCGGGGCCTGTCCGCGCTGGAGGCGGGCCTGCTCTTCGCCGCCATCGGCGCGGGCTACATGTACACCTCGATGAACGCCACCAAGTTCGCCGCGAAGCTCGGCCGCCAGGTGCTGGCCGTGGGCGGCCTGCTGATGGCCGTGGGCCTGGCGGTCCTCGGGATCACGGTCGCCCGGCTCGGCGACGGCGGCAGCGTCGCCTGGCTCATCCCCGGACTGGTCATCGACGGCGCCGGCATGGGCCTGGCGGTCGCACCGCTCGCCTCCACGGTCCTCGCCCGGGTCAACCCGCAGTACGCGGGCTCCGCCTCCGGCGTGCTCACCACCGGCCTCCAGATCGGCAACTCGATCGGCGTCGCGGTGATCGGCGTGATCTTCTACAACGCACTGGGCGACGCACCCGACGCGTCGGCCTACGCCCACGCCTTCGACATGGGGATCGTCTTCCTCATCGGGGTCGCCGCCGCCCTGGCCCTCCTGGTCCAGGCGCTGCCCAGGACGAACGACGGCAAGTGAACCATCCCCGGTGAACTCCCGGGGCGGCGCGTCCCCCGAGCCGCCCCGGGCTCACCGCCGGCGAGAAAGAGAGTGCGCACGTGAGTGCCAAGGAACTGCTGGACCGTTACGTCGCCGTCTGGAACGAGCCCGACCCCGCCGCCCGGCGGACCGCGGTCGCCGCGCTGTGGACACCGGACGGACTGCACCACACCCAGACCCGCCGCTTCCGCGGCACCGAGAGCCTGGTGGCCCGGGTGACCGAGGCGTACGACCAGTTCGTGGCCGGCCAGGGACTGCGCTTCCGGGCCGGCGGCGAGCCGGTCGGCCACCACGGCGCGGTGGCCTTCACCTGGGTGATGACGCCGGGCGACAGCGAGAACGTGCTCGCCGTCGGCTTCGACGTGGTGCTGCTGGACGACGAGGGCCGGATCACCACCGACTACCAGTTCAACGAGCCGCCGGCCTCGGACGCCGGGCTCGACGCCCAGGCCGACCGGTACCTGGCCGCGGTGGCGGCCGGGGCCGAGGTGCTGCGCAAGGAGGTCGCCGACCTCTACCTGCCCGGCGCGCTCCTGGTCGACGAGAACGGCGTGCACGAGGGCGTGGAGGCCGTGGCCGCCGCGCTGGAGGCCGGCGGGGCGCGGCACCGCGCGGGCAGCGCCTCGGCACAGCACGACGCCTTCCGCCACCCGTGGCGCGCGGAGTCGGGCGAGACCGGTGTGGACCTGCTGCTCCGCGACCCCCAGGGCCTGGTCCGCGCCCACTACCGCTTCCCCGGGGCGGGCGGGCAGGCCTGAGCCCCCCCGGCCCGGGGGGGGGGGGGGGGGGCGCGGGCGGGGGCGGGGGGGGGCGGGGC
>NZ_JBHYPS010000060.1:0-33004 GCF_042746075.1 Streptomyces sp. NPDC058758
GTGCGGGCGACGAGGTCGGCGTGGGCGGAGCCGGCGAGGTCGCCGGTGGCCTCGATCCGGTCGTAGGCCTGCCAGCCGCCGCCGATCCGGGTCTCGGGAACCTCGGACTCGCCGTAGCGGTCGACGCGGAGCGAGCTGTCCGACCACAGCACGCCGGAGGCGTCCCGGGCGAGCAGGTCGGTGGTGCCGTTGTCGTCGAAGTCGTGCGGCTTCGCCGACCGGGCGGCGGTGAAGGAACCGGACCTCTTCAGGGCCGGGCCGGCCCCGACGAGGGACTCGGCGGTCATCTCCCAGGTGTACGCGCCGTTGTACGCGGCGATCATCGACGTCGAGCCGTCGGCGCCGGTCACCGGGAGCCCGCGCCACCACGACGTGCCCATGGGGAAGCCCTGGGAGTAGTCGCTGTCCCAGCCGCCGGGCTGGTCGAAGCCGTTCTCGACGTGGCGGAAGGTCCTGCCGGTGCGGACGTGCGTCAGCTCCAGCGTGAGCCGCGTGTCCGAGTGGTTCAGGTACCAGTCGAAGGACAGGCCGTCCTTGTCCGGGTCCACCGTGCCCGTGGGCACCCGGGCGGGCTGCATCTCCGCGGTCTCCGTCGGCGAGCCGTCGGCCGCGACGAAGACGGCGACGGGCCTGCCGTCCGCGTCGAGGTCGACGCGGTAGGCGCCGTCGCCCGTGCCGAGCCGGCCGCCGCTGACCAGCAGGCCGTTCCCGCCGTCCGGGTGGACCGACTGGACGCGGTCGAGCAGCTTGACCGGTGCGGCGGCGGGGTCGGCGAGGTTCCAGGCACGCAGCTGGTGGTTGAGGGCCGGGTCCGTCGCGTAGGCGCCGGGGAACGCGCCGGCCAGGAGCCAGTCGCCGGCCAGGGCGAGGCGGACCCCGGAGTTCACCGCGCCGAGGCCGACGGTCTTCCGCTCGCCGGTGCCCCGGTCGGCCACGACGGCCTGCCGCGCGCCGGACGCGCTGGTCTCCACCCAGGCGACGCGGGTGTCCGAGGCGGTGAACGCGCCGCTGCCCGGCGTCTCGTAGACGTCGGTGACCGTGCCGGCTTCGAGGTCCACGAGACCGTGGCCACGGGCCCCGCCGGCGCCCGTGAAGGAGACGATGCCGGTCTTCGCGGTGCCGGCGTGGACGGAGAGGTCCTGGGCGCCGGCCGGCAGACCGGTGATCTGGCGCTTGCCCCGGGCGGTGTGGGCCCAGAGGGTGGTGCCGGCGCCGGTGCCGTCGGTGGTGTCGACGGTGAGGGCGGTGAAGACGTACGGCCCGGCGATGCCCACCGCCCGGTTGTCGTGCGCGGGCAGCGTGTAGCGGGTGCCGGTCGCCATGTCGACGACGGTGCCGTCCGTGACGTACTGGTCGCCACCGTAGAGCTCCGTGTACCCCTCCAGGCGGTGGGTGGTGCCGTCCGCGTAGTCGACCCACGCGGTCGCGTCGCCCCTGAACCAGTTGTCGACGAAGAAGCCGGCGCTGCCGCCCGGCGCGCCGACGACGGTGTGCAGCGGCATCCGCGCGACCGTCTCCTGGGTCTGCGCCGCGGCCACGACGGGCCCGGGGGCCGCCGAGGCGGCCGGGACGGCGAGGGATCCGGCGCCGAGGGTGACGGCGAGGACGGTGGTGACGGCGACGGTGCGGCGGCGCGTGACGCGTATGGGAAGCAAAACCCCTCCAGGTGCGGACAAGCAGGTCCGCGCAACCGCGCGGACCTGCCCGTCTGACACCCGATCAGCCGAAAAGGTTGTACGACCCGTCCGGAGGCGGTCGCGGTCTCCCGCGGTCAGGCCACGCTGGTGAACTTGCCGCCCTCGCCCGCGTACAGGTCGGTGTTCAGGCGGGTGAACGTACCGGTGGTCGTGCCGTTCGACCGGTAGACGTACGTGCCGTTCGCGCCGTGGGCGATGAGGTCGGGGCGGCCGTCGTTGTCGGCGTCGCCGCCGCCCACGAGCTGGCTGAAGACCTGCCAGCCGCCGCCGACCTTGACCCGTCCGGCGAAGCCGCCGCGGCCGTTGCCCTGGTAGAGCCAGAGGACGCCTTCCGCGTCGCGGGCGACGAGGTCCCCGGCGGCCGTGCCGGCGATGTTCCCGACGGCCGTCAGCTGGTTGTAGACCTGCCACCCGCCGCCGACCTGCGCGCGGGTGTCGTAGGGCCGGGAGAGGTCGCCGGTGCCCTTGTAGAACCAGAGGACGCCGGAGGCGTCGGTGGCGAGGAGGTCGGCGCGGCCGTCGCCGTCGAGGTCCGAGCCGCCGGTGATCTTGTTGTAGACCTGCCAGCCGCCGCCGACCTGTACGCGGGCGGTGAAGGTGCCGTCGCCCTTGCCGAGGTAGCGCCAGAGGATGCCGCCGCCGTCGACGGCGACGAGGTCGGGGTGGGCGGCGCCGCCGAGGTTCCCGACGGCCTCGATGTGCTTGTACGTGTTCCACCCGGGGCCGATCTGGGCGCGCTCGGCGGTCGCGACCGCCCCGTCCGCCGGCCGCTCCAGCAGGTCGTCGCGCCACAGGACGCCGGCGGCGTCGCGGGCCAGGACGTCGACGGAGCCGTTGTCCGAGTAGTCGTGCGCGTTGGCCGTGCGGGTGAGGGTCAGCTGCCGGGTCTGGCGGACGGTGTCGCCGGCGTGGTTGTGCAGCTCGGCCTCGGCCGTCACGGTGTAGGCGCCGTTCGGCGCGTCGACGCCGTCGATGAGGCCGTCCCACTCCAGGGAGAAGTTCCCGTCCTCGGTGGGGGAGGCCGGGAAGTCCACGTACTCCTTGCCCGTGGCCACGTGGGTCAGCCTGACGAGCAGGGAGGCGTCGGGGCGCGACAGCGTCCAGCTCATGGCCACCTTGCCGCCGGCCCCGTCCAGGTCGACCGTCCCGGGCACCTCGGCCCGGTCGATCGTCAGCGGCTCCACGACCGCGGGGGCCGCCACCTTCGCGGTGAGGGCCGGGGAGCCGTCCGTCCCCGCCTCGACCCGGAACAGCCCCTCGTCGCCCGCGGCCCGCTCGGCCTGGAGGACCAGGGTGCCGTCGCCCGGGGTCCACACCGAGGACCCGCGCGCGGCGAGCACCCGGGTCTCGCCGGTGGCCAGGTCGACGGCCTTCACCTCCGGTGCGGCGCTCGACGGGTTGCCGTACACCAGCCACGAGCCGATGAGGCCGGCGTACGCCAGGCTGTCGCGGGCGCCCAGGACGGTCTTCTTCCGCTCCTTCGTCGTGCGGTCGACGGAGGTGACGTACAGGCCGGAGGCGCTGTCGTAGTCGACCCAGGCCACGTGCGAACCGGAGAACTGCAGTTCGCTGAAGCCGTAGCCGGACTCCAGGGAGGCGTACGTCTCCGTCACCGTCCCGGTCGCCAGGTCGACCAGGGCCCGGCCGCCGGTCCGTGCGCCCTGCGGGCCCGTCTCGTAGCCGACGAGCACCTTGCCGCCCTCGCTCTTCGAGCCCAGGAAGTCGGTGGCGTCGGCCGGCAGCCCCGTGACCGCGCGGTCGGTCGTCTCCGCGCCGTCCTTGGTCACGATGCGCAGTTCCGCCGTGCCGTCGGCCTTCCGGACCTGCGCGAGCACGCTGTCCGGGCCGAGCACGGCGACGTAGAAGCCGTTCACCGGCCGGAGGTCGATCTCCACGGCGGGCGCGGACGGGTCGGCCATGTTCCGCAGGCGGACCACGTCCATCTCGGCGGTCCAGCTCGCGTCGCCGAGCGCGACCACGTCACCGCCGCCGATGCTCCACCCCTCGGGCTGCCCGAGCGGGACCGGAGCGCTTCCGTCGAACGGCGTCCACAGCAGCGTCCGGTCGCCCTCCCGGCTGAAGGAGTAGGTGAGGAAGCCCGAGGGCCCGATGCCACCGAGCTCGGCGGCCTCCGCGATGACGGGGAGCGTGTCGTTCTGCGCGGCCGGGACGCCGGCGCGGACCGCGGCCGGGGCCGCCGCGAAGGACGCCGGGGCCATGGCGAGCGTGCCGACGCCGAGCCCCGTGACGGCGATGACCGTCGTGACGGCGGTGGCGAGGCGGGTGCCGGTGGTGCGGTACTGCAAGTGAACCCCCAGGGAAGAGACCGGGCACGGACGTGCCGTGCCCGGTCAGACTCACCAGCGGCCCGCATGGTTGTACGGAAGATCGGAACTTCCTTTCGAATCCCTCTGGTTCGGTCGTCCCGCGCTCGTGGGCGGTGTCCGTGCGCGGCGCGGAACGGCGCGTGGTGCGTGGCGCGGAACGGCCCGCACGGCCCGCACGGCCCTCAGTGCCGGAAGCGTTCGGCGATCGCCGCCACGATCCGGTCCGGCGCGTCCTCCTGGACGAAGTGCCCCGCCCGGGGGAGTTCGACGACTTCGAGCGCGGTGAACGCGGAGCGGATCCGGGGAAGGCACGCTTTCGGCCGGAACACCACGTCCCGCATCCCCCATACCGCGAGGGCCGGCTTGGAGCCCAGACGGGCGGGCACGTCCCGGGCGAGGCCTTCCAGCAGCGGACGGGCGGCGCGGATCTCGCCGGGCATGACCGCGAGTCCGCGGCGGGCCTCCTTCGTGGGCTGCACCCTGCGGTAGTGGTCGGCCTCTGCCGGGGTGAGGCGGGGACCCGCCCGGTCGAGCAGGAACTTCTCCACGAGGAGGTTCTGTTCGAGGATGCGCCGCCGCAGGGGGCGGCTGCTCAGGATCACGCTGAACGCCAGGTTCGCCGGCTGCTCGACCGGCCAGAACGCGGTGTTGCCCAGGACGACGCCCCGGACGCGGTCGGCGCGCGTGACCGCCGCGCCGAGCCCGACGGGGCCGCCCCAGTCCTGGCCCATCAGCACGAAGTCGTCGAGCCGCAGATGGTCGATCAGCTCGCCCACGACCGCCGTGTGCTCCGCGATCGTGTAGCCGAAGCCCGCCGGGCGCTCCGAGGGGCCGAACCCCAGGTAGTCGACGGCGACGCAGCGGTACCGGCCGCGAAGCCCCTTCACGAGGTGACGGTAGAGGAAGCTCCAGGTGGGGGAGCCGTGGCAGAACACGATCGCCGGTCCGGTCCCCTCGTCGATGTAGTGGACCCGGCCGGCGGACGAGTCGAACCACCGCGAACCGAAGGGGTACAGGGCCGGGTCGGGAACGAAGTCGATCATCGCGCTCTCCTTCTCTTCTTCCGTCCGTGCCGCGTCGGGCGGGCCCGGCTCCCCAGCTTCACTACATCTGTAGAGCCTACGGGGCGCAGACTCTACACCTGTAGCATCGAGGGGTGACCACGAACGCGGCGAACGGCAGGGAACGACGACAGGCGATCGCCGACAGCGGGATCCGCGTCATCGCCCGCGACGGCGTCCGCGCCCTGACCCACCGGGCCGTCGACCGCGAAGCGGGCATCCCCCAGGGATCGACCTCCTACCACGCGAAGACGCGGCTCGCGCTGGTGGAACTCATCGTCGACGCGCTCGCCGCCCGCTCGAAGGCCGACGCCGAAGAACTCGCCGTGACGCTGAACGCGAGGTTCGCGCGCGAACGCCGGATCGGGGTCGACGAACTCGCCGCGCTGATCGCGGGACTCGTCGAGACCCTCGCCTCCCGCCGCGACGACATGAGGGCCCGCTACGCCCTCATCCTCGAACTCGACGACGCGCCCCGGGTGCGAGCGAAGCTGACGGCCGACTCCGAGGTGCACGCCCTCACCCGCCAGGTGACGGCGTCGGCCCTCGCCGGAGCGGGACTCCCCGCCTCGGACGGGCACGTCGAGGAACTGATCGCCCTCACGGAATCGCTGGTGTTCTACCGGACCGCCATCGACGAGACCGCCTCACCGCGGACGGTCCTGGCCGCGTACCTGCGCGGCGCGAGCTCGACGTAGCCCCTTTCGAGGGGCACTTCGGGGCGTGGGGGCGGAGTCCGGGGGCGGAGCGCTGTGTGCGTGTGCGTGTGCGCTTGTGGAGTGTGGAGTTGGGGCCGGTGCCGAGACCGCCCTCGGCGACGGCGACGGCGACGGCGGCCGGGCCGGTCAGGGCGTCGCCGTCGGGCGTCAGCCGAGCCAGACGATGTCCAGGACGGCCAGGTGACGGGTGAGCCGGTTCGTCACGTAGACGACGGAGAGCTGTCCGACGGAGGCGGCGCGGACGTCCTCGCCCTCCGGGTCGCCGGGATTCCACCGGGGCCAGTCCCACGGGGAGCGCGTCGCGATGTCCAGGACGTCCCGGACGGTCTCCTTGGCGTGGTCGGGGAGGTCGGCGAGCGTCTTCGCGGCATGCGGGGAGAGCCGTACCGCCCAGGACCGTTCGGTCACCGGCGGACGCCGAGGACGTCGGTCAGGTCCACGAAGCCGGTCTCGTCCCGGCCGGACTCCAGGTAGGCGTCGACGGCCGGGGCGGCGGCGACGCGCTGCTGCCAGGTGCGGACGACGTCGTGGAGGGGGGTGAGGCTGTAGGTGTGGCGGGATTCCTCCAGCGCCTCGGCCCACGCGCGCTCGAAGGCCGGCACCCAGGTGCGGGCGCGGCGATCGGCGCGCAGCCGGTCCATCAGTTCGGCTGCGGCGGCCGGAGCCGGCGGGGCTGGGGCTTCCTCGGGCTGCGCGCTCATCGGCACCTCCTGGTGGGTCGTGTCACCACCGTACGCGGGGCTCGGGGCGACGGGGAGGCACTCTGCGGTGAACGTCCCTCTGCCGGGGCCGCGGACGGCGTGCTGCTCTTCCGGGACGACGGACCGCCCTGACGTACGTGTCGTCCGCCGCGGTCATCGAGTCGGAGGCGCCCGCCGGTCGGGAGCCGGGCGCCGGGGGCGGGCGCTACCGTGCGGGGCCGTGGACGCCGCCGACCTCGACCGCCGGACCCGGACGCTGTCCGGCTGCATCCCGCCGGAGTTGGTCTCCCGGCTGCTCGAACGAGGTCACGTCGCCGTGGTGGAGTCGGAGGCCCGGCGCGGGGAGCGGTTCTGCGCGGTGGAGTGCGCGCGCCTGCCGGGTGCGCGCGGCCGGCAGACGGACGCCCGGGAGCTGCTCGCCCCGTACGTGGCGACCGGCAGGTGGACGGCCGCCGAGGAACCGGAGAACAGCCCCCGGCCGCCGGCCTCTTGACCCGCCCCCGTCCGCGGCCCCGAGCCTCGTCGGCCGCGTTGCGCGCCCCGCTTCGGAGGCGGCGCCCCGCTCCGGAAGCGGGACGGGCGGGGTCGCCTCCCGGCGGAGGGCGGACTTTCAGGGGAGGTTCGCTCTCAGCTCCTCCGCCGTCTCCCAGAGCAGGGTCAGGAACGCCTGCGCCGCCGCCGTCGGCGTGCTCGGGGTGGCCGCGCAGATCCGGCGGTACGGGACGTCGTCGGGGTGGATCGTGACCAGGGCCACGTCGGGGCGGACCGACGCCGCCGCCAGCGCGGGGACCAGGGTGACGCCCAGGCCCGCCGCCACCGCGCCCAGTTTGGCGATCCAGTCGTGCGCCAGGAGGCCGGTGCGCGGGCGGAGTCCCGCCTCCAGGGCCGGGCGGAACAGGGTGTCCTCCAGCCGTTCGTCGCCCACGATCCACTCCTCGTCGGCCAGTTCGGCCAGCCGCACGTCCCGCCGGCCCGCGTACGGATGCCGGTGTTCCAGGGCCACCAGGACCGGCTCGTCCAGGAGGTGATGGAGCGTCACCCCCGGCGGCGGGGACGCGTCCCGTGCCGGGGTGACCACCGCCAGGTCCTCCTCTCCCGCCGCCACCAGCCCCAGGTGCTTCACCGACGGGCCCTCCACCCGGGTCACCACCACCCCCGGGTGCCGCTTCCGGAACGCCGCCTGGGCGCGCGGTACGAGAGCGGCGCTCGCGCTGGAGAAGGCGCCGAGCCGCAGCAGCCCGCCGCTCAGGGTGCGCAGCGCCGTCAACTCGGCGCGGGCCGCGGCCAGTCGGTCCCGTACCGCCTCCGCGTGCGGCAGCAGCACCCGGCCCGCCTCGGTGAGCCGCACCCCGCGCGGCAGCCGCTCGAACAGCTCCGCGCCCCACTCCTCCTCCAGGGACCGCACCTGGCGGGAGACGGCGGACTGCGTGTAGCCGAGCGACCGGGCGGCGGACGTGAAGGAGCCGGTGCGGGCGACGGCCAGGAAGGCCTCGTACAAGCCATGCGTCAGGAGCATGGCCGCCATGCTAGACATTCGCTTGTCGCATGGTGGGGGGCGTCCTAGCGTCGGGTCCATGGACATCACCACCTCCCCCTCGCAGAAGATCGCCTTCCTCGGACTAGGGTCCATGGGGCTGCCCATGGCTCGCCGTCTCCTCGACGCCGGGTATCCGCTCACCGTCTGGAACCGCACCGCCGCCAAGGCCGCGCCGCTCCTCGACGCCGGCGCCCTCCTCGCCGAGACCCCCGCCGACGCCGTCCGGAACGCCGACGTCGTGATCACCATGCTGGCCGATCCGGATGCCGCCCGCGCCGTCGCCGGCCTCCTGATCCCCGCCCTGCGCCCGGGCACCCACTGGATCGACACCTCCACCATCGGCCCGGGCACCACTCGCGAACTCGCCGCCCGGCTCCCCGAGGGGGTCACGCTGATCGACGCGCCCGTCATGGGCAGCGTCGACCGCGCCGCCTCCGGTGAGCTGCTGATCCTCGCGGGAGGCGACACCACCCCGGTGGCGGACGTCCTCGCCCGGCTCGGCACGGTCACCGCCTGTGGCGGGCCCGGCGACGGCGCCGCGCTCAAGCTCGTCCTCATCAACGCGGCCATCGGCGGGGTCGCCCTGGTCGCCGAGAGCCTCGCCCTCGCCGACGCGCTCGGCCTGCCCCGCGACCTCGCCCTGCGCACCCTCGGCGCGGGCCCGCTCGGCGGCGCCGTCGGCCGGGTCACCGCCACCGGCTCCCACTTCCCCGTGGCCCTCGCCGCCAAGGACGTGGCCCTGGCCACCGGAACCGCCGAACTGCCCCTCCTGGAGACCGTGCACCGCTTCCTGCTCGCCGACCCGACGCTGTCCGGAGAGGACCTGGCCTCGGTCGCCCGCTAGATCCCGCCGGAGAAGCAGCGCCGTCACCCCACGGGGCGGGATCCCCGACGCCCGGCGCGTACGGGCCCCACCCCCCAACCGGCTGACTGCCCGGCCGGATGGATCCGGTCGAACCACTCGTGGCGAACCGCCCCGTGGGATACAAGGGTCACCCGGAGTCGTGCGTACGGAGGGGGGCCTATGGCGGCGGAAGAAGTATCGGCTGTGCCGGACGTGACCGTCCGGATCTGGGTGGGCGTGCTGGCGGTCGGCTGCATCGGCCTCCTCGCTCTCACGCTGCGCCGGGTGACCGAGGCGCAGGCGATCGTCGTCGAGCGCAACGGCCGGTTCAGCAGGGTCCTCCCGCCCGGCCTGCACTTCCTGCTCCCGCCCTTCGACCACATCCGCAACCGCATCGACCTCCGCGAGCAGGTCGTCCCCAGCGACGGCGGGGGAAAGCCCGGTCACCGGGTGGAGCGGCTGCCCAGGAACACCGCTGCCCGCACCTGACGACCTCACCCTCCTGACCGGGCCCGCACCGGTGTGCTCCGCAGGCCGGTCTGGTGGATGCGCAGCGGATGATGGTTCGGTGACGAACATCAGTGACGACCACGTGAAGGTCCATTTCCGCATGGAGACGGACGAGGACGGATGGCCGCCGGCGAGCGTCGAGAGCCTGTGGGCTGTCGACCTCGGCGATGCCATGGTGCGGCTGGACAACACTCCCTGGTTCGTCCGCGTGGTCGCCTGCGGCGACATCATCAGGGTCCGGCCGGACGATGACGGTGTTCTCTGGGCCGGAGAAACGGTGGAGCCTTCGCAGAACTGCACCCTCCGGCTCATCGTGCTGAAGGACGGCGGTTCCGCCGCCGCCCGGCAGAGCGTGCTGGACGCCTTCCACTGCCTCGGTACGACGGGCGAAGGCATCGAACGGTTCGGGATGGTGGCCTTGGACGTCCCGCCGGAGGCAGACCTGCCGAAAATCCGCGAGCTGTTGGAGCACGGCGAGACGCAGGAGTGGTGGCACTGGGAAGAAGGGTGTGTCACTGCCGCCTGGGAGGCCACCGCGCGCCGGTGAGGGCAGCGGTGTCCCGTCCCGGGACGCAGCGGCCGGACACGGGGAACGGCGCCGGGTCGCCCCGAGGAGAGGACCTGCAGAAGGAGCCGCCCGGTGGGCCTGTGGTCGAACCGGCCCGGGAGACGCTCCGGGCGCCCCGGGCGAAGTGCAGGCCGGCAAGGCGTACGCCCCGCCCGGAAACCGCGTCCACCTGAGCAGACGCGGACGCGGAACCCGCTCCACTGTCCCGACCAGGCCGACCAGGCACGCCCCCGCCCGAAGCCCCCGTCCGCGACGAGGTGGCCGTCCCGGCCGCAAGCAGCGACGGATGGCGGCGACCAGCACGTGGCCACGGCTCAAGCCCACACCGCTTTGACCACGGCGTGTCCCGCCGAAGCCTTGCGGCTTGCGGCTCTGGGGGCAGACGACGTGGGGGATCGATCGTCGGTTCGCGGGCGGTGGAGCACGGGCGCGGCCCCCTTCGATCGCCGTATGCGGGAGGAACGGCTCTCGGCCGAACCGCGCCCGCCAAGATGTGGCGCCTTCGTCGTCGCGGGCGGTAAGTCGGGCGACGTCGGCGGTCGCCCCCGGGATACTGGTCGCCCATGGATGAGGTCGAGGTCGTCGTCGCCCATTCCGAGCGTGCGACCCTGCGCGTCGGCGACGTGTTTCTGAAGGTGGACGCCGATCAGGCGCGTATCGACGTCGAGGTCGAGGCGATGTCCCGCGCGCCGGTCCCCACCCCGGAGGTGCTGTGGCGCAAACCGCCCGTGCTCGCGATCGCCGCACTTCCGGGGACGGCGCTCGGGCGCCTCGGCAGGGCGTCGACGGGGTCGTCGGCGGCGTGGACCGCGGCGGGCGCCGCCATCCGCACGTTGCACGACGCGCCGCTGCCTTCCTGGTCGGGCCGGGCCGGCCGGAGCGTCGCCACGCTGGCGGCGGAACTCGACGACGAGTGCGCGTCGCTCGTGACGCGAGGGCTCCTGCCCGCCGGCCTGGTCACCCGCAACCGCCAGGTCGCCCAGGCCGCCCTCCGGCCGTGGACCCCGGCGTTCACACACGGCGACCTGCAGGTCGCGCACGTCTTCGTCGACGGCGACGAGGTGACGGGCGTCATCGACTGGTCCGAGGCGGGCCGGGGGGACGCTCTGTACGACCTCGCCACCTTCACGCTCGGACACGAGGAACACCTCGACGACGTCCTCGCCGGCTATGGCACCGGCGTCGACATCGACCTCGACGTGATCCGAGGGTGGTGGTCGTTGCGAAGCCTGCTGGCGGTTCGCTGGCTGATCGAGCACGGCTTCGACCCCTTCGCACCAGGCTGCGAGGTCGACGTGCTGAGGTCCCGGATGTGAGGCCGCGCGGGCCCGGCGCCACGAACCGTGTGGGGATGTCCTCGGGCATCTCCCCGCGGATACGCAAGCGGCGGAACCAGCGGAGCACTGCGCTGGTCGGCCGCGCCGGCCGTGCTTGCCGCGGATCGGCCGGAAGGCGTCGGTCCGGCTGCCGCCGGGGGTCAGCGTGGCGACCGGAACGCCGTGCGCCCCGACGACCGGGCGGCGCTTGCTGCCGGCCTTGGCCGGTCCACCGGGGACGGGCCGGCGGTCGGCCCGCCCCCCTCGCCCGGATGTGGCGGGAACCGTCCGCGACGCGGGAGAAGTACGGCAGGTCTGCGGCCCGCGGCTCCGCGAGCAGCAGCTCGTACAGGCGCCGCCGGACCCCCGTCTCGTTCCGGTCCCGCAGCGGTCGCCACCGGGCCGTTCCCCTTCGGTGCTCCGCGTCTCACCAGGCGGAAGCCGCGACACGCGTGACCGCAGTCGGCACCTGGTCGCGCGGTGCCGGTCGCGACGCTCCGGGGCGTCGGGGGCTTCTAGGATCTGCGGTATGGCGACGCGACTCGTGCAGATCAACATGAAGGCCCGGGACGACTCCGCGCTCGGCCGGTTCTGGGCGGAGGCGCTCGGCTGGGGCGTCGACAGCGAGGGGCCCGGCGTGACCCACCTCGAACCCGTCGGCTTCGAGTGTCCCGACCCCGCGGCCGTGTGCATCGACATCGTCGCCCACCCGGAACCCAAGACGGTGAAGAACCGTGTGCACCTCGATCTGGCCACCACCTCGCCCGCCCATCAGGCGGAACTGGTCGCGCGCCTGAAGGCCCTCGGCGCGACCCTCGCCGACGTGGGCCAGGGCGACGTCCCCTGGACCGTCATGGCCGATCCGGAGGGCAACGAGTTCTGCGTCCTGGAGCCCCGTCCGGTCTATCGGGGCGCCGGGCCGGTCGCCGCCGTGGTGGTCGACTGCACCGACCCGCGAGAGATGGCCCGGTTCTGGGACGCGGCGATGGACTGGACGCTGCACGACGTCACCGACGCCCACGCGCGCATGCGATCCGCCGAAGAAGTCGGCCCCTACCTGGAGTTCGTCCGCACTCCCGACACCAAGACCGTGTGGAACCGGGTCCACCTCGACGTCCGCCCCTACCCCGGTGACGACCCGGCCGCGGAGGCGGCCCGGCTGCGCGCCCTGGGCGCCACCGACCCGGACATCGACCGGTCCGCGGTCCCCTGGACGGTTCTGGCCGACCCGGAGGGCAACGAGTTCTGCCTCCTCGCCCCACGCTGACCCCGAACAACGCGGCCGCCCGGCCCCGAGGCCGTAGGCGGAAGACGCATCCCTCTGAGGCGGCGAACGGCGGCGAACGGCGTCGACGGCGACCGGCCCCCCCGCACCCGCCACTGCTGGCAGGAGCGGAGCCGTTCAACCCCCTTCCGTGTGCGGCCGTGCGGGGCGGGGCAGGGGCTGACGCCAGCCGTCCGGGCTCGTGAGGAGGAGGGGGCGGGCGAGAGAACGTATGTCGTCCCACGCCGGATCCGTGGCCAGGGCGCGGGCCCAGGGGCCGACGCGGCAGGCGGCATCGATCTCGCCGAGACGACGGCCGACGGCCCGGAGGTGGAACAGGTCCGACGGACCGAAGACCCCGCGCTCCGCGAGGCCTTCGGAGACACGGCAGAGCAACTCCGCCTCTTCGACGACGTCTTCCGTCTCCAGCTCGCGCTCTCCCAGCCAGGCGAGCTGATCCTGGGCGTCGGCCGCGAGGAGGGCCATGAAGCGCAACGTCCAGGTGCGCAGGCGCGCGTCGCCGAGAGCGTTCATGCGTGATCCCCACCCGCTTGCTGGTGTCGCCGACGTGAGCCGCGGACGCTTTCCGACCCGTGCCCCTCCTGTCGACTACGCATTATTCAGTCGCGGACGGTTTCAGCGCGGTGGGGACGGCGGAACAGTGCGGGGAGTGTCCGCCCAGGGTCCGGGGCCGCGCGGCGCCCGGGCTCGCGCGGCGTCCGGCCCCGCACCATCCGCAGAGGCGTCGCATCCTCCACGCGGCTGGGCCGCCATCGCCGGACGGGCGGCACCCGCAGATGGGACGATCCACGGCGTGATCGGATGGATGCACCACACTCCGCGCCGAGCAGTCGCATCGGTCTGCGTCATCGCAGCCGTCCTGCTCTTCGTCGGTGCCCCCGCGCACGTCACCGACCTCCTCCGCCACGGCCTGCGCCCCTACGACTGGGCACCGGGTCGGCTCAACCTCTCCTGGTCGTCGCCGGCGCTCTTCGACGTGCTCGCCGCCGGGTTCCTGATCAGGGGCAAACGCCGGGGAACCGACCTGGCCTGCGCCATCGTGTTCACCGACCTCGCCGCCAACGGGTACGCGGTCTACGGCATCCAGCACGGCGACTTCGCCGCTCAGCCCGGCCTCCAACGACTGACCGTCTTGGCCGCGATCGTCCCGGGAACGGCGCCGTTCATCCGACGGCACCTTCCCCATTGAGATGACGTCCAGGAGGACCGTCCTCCCCGGATCCGGGGAAGACGGGGTGGATCGCGAACCTTCGAGGGCTTACGGCGGCGGGAGCATGGACCGTGCCGCGGGTCAGGTGCCGGCGGTGCGCTGGAGGAACCGGGTCACAGCGATGGAGAACGTTCCGGGCTGTTCCACCCGGGGGAGGCGGCCGGCGTCGAGCGCGATCCGCCGGACGTCCGGCAGGGCGGAGACGAGGGAGTCGACGGCCCATCGGGGGGCGGATGTCGTGCACCCCGTCCACGACGAGCACGGGGACGGTGAGCCGCGCGCACGCTGCCGCGAGCCGCTCGGGGTCCTGGGCACGCAGCTCGGCGTTGATGGCCTTGTGGCACTCCCTGTTCGGGGCGAACCCGGTGTCGGCTTCGGCCCGGTCGGGCATCCGGGCGGGTTACCGTCGGGACGCCCGCGGGGAGGCCGACCGGGCAAGGGCAAGGGCAAGGGCAGGGGCAGGGGCAGGGGCAGGGGCAGAGGTCAGGGGGCGGTGTACCGGGACGGGCGCGAGGCCCGCCCGGCGCCGGCCCTCGCGCCCGTCCCGGTCCTGGTCCTGGCCCCGGTCCCGACCCGGGCGTCACGCTCCTCGTTGCCGGCCGCGGAGGAGCACCGGATCCGCGGCTCGGCCCGTTTCGGAACGGGCGGTCACGCCACGCAGAACTCGTTGCCCTCAGGGTCCCGCATGACCCACCAGTGCCCGGCCGGCCCCTTGTCCACCTCTCGGACGCGGGTCGCGCCGAGGTCTTCCAGCCTGGCCAGCAGCTTGTCGAGGCCGCCGGGTTCGCTGTGGAGGTCGAGGTGCAGGCGGTTCTTGTCCGTCTTGCGCTCGGGCACGTCCTGGAAGAGCAGCCGCCGGCCGCGGCCGACGCCGCTGGTCTCGTCGAACGGGTCCTCGGGGTGGCGGATCGCGGCATGGCCGCGGAAGGTCTTGCGGCCGCGGTGTTCGGTGACCGCCTCCTCGCCGATCTGGCCGGCGGCCAGCAGCCGCTCGATGAGAGCGCCGGGGTCCTCCACTTCGTACTCCAGGGCGGCGGCCCAGAAGTCCGCGAGGACGGGTGCGTTCGTGCTGTCGATGACCAGCTTCCAGCTCAACGTCATGTAACCAGTTATAGTGGTTACATGGATTCCTCCGCAACCAAGGGGCTGACGCTGCGCTCCCGGGCCGGCGTCGCCTACCGGTTCGACCCCGGCGCGCTGTGCCTGGAACTGCTGACCACCGGCGGTCCCGGCCCCTACCGTCGGTACGAAGCCCTGTACGAGCCCGCCGACCTGGCCGCCTGGGCGGACCGGTCACGGTTGACCCCGACACCCGTACTGGACGTCTCCGAAGGGGAAGTGGCCGAGATGCGCGGGCTGCGCGACGCGCTGTTCCGGGTGGTCATCGCCCACACGCAAGGCGAGCCCCACCCGCCCCGCGACCTGGAAGTGCTCAACGAGGCGGCCGCCCGCCCGGCCATGGCCCCGGCCATCACGCCGACCGGAAAGCGGCAGTGGGCCGGGACCCCCACCGGGACGCACCTGGCGGCCACCGTCGCCCGGGACGCCGTCGAGCTGCTGACCGGCCCCTTCGCGCACCGCATCCGCACCTGCGCCGCCGAGGACTGCCACCTCGTCTACGTCGACACCTCACGCCCCGGCAACCGCCGCTGGTGCTCCATGGAGCACTGCGGCAACCGCCACAAGGTCAGGGCGCTGCGCGCCCGCCACTCCGAGGAAGGATGACCGCCATGCCCACAGGACTCACCCAGGACGCCGGCTGGCAGATCGGCGTGTCCCGCACGCTGCCCCACCCCGCACCCGTCGTCTGGGACTTCATCAGCGGCCCCGAAGGCATCGCCCTCTGGCTGGGCCCCGGCGCGCTCCTCGCCCCGGAACGCGGCACCCCCTACCGGACCGCCGAAGGAGAGGAGGGGGAGGTGCGCGGCTACCGTCCCGGGGACCGCATCCGCGTCACCCACGGCACCACCACGGTCCAGGTCGCCCTCGCCCCCGCGGCCGACGGGGCCCGGACGATGCTCCGCTTCCACCAGGAGCACCTGGCGAGCGCCGAAGAGCGCGAACTGCGGAGGGCGCACTGGCAGCGCGTCATGGACCAGGTCGCCACGGCCCTCGACCAGCGCTGACCACGGCGCGGGGCGCCTGAGGGGGAGGGGCCGGCGCGTACCGGGGCGCCGGTTCTCCCTCGTTCCCTTCCCTTCCGTTTCCTCCCGCGAGCGGTGCCCCCTCCTGCCCGAGCGGGATCGTACGGAGAGCGGCCGCGCTGCTGGTGACCGGCTGTACGCCGGGAACGGAGCCGTCACGGGAGCCCGCGAAGCCCGCGGCCGTGAAGCCTTCGGACACGGCCCGAGGGACGGTCGCCCCGCCGCCGTACGACAGTTCGCCGACCCGGCCGCTGGGCACGGCCGTGGCCACCGGCCGTGACTCGGCCTTCCCGGACGCGGCCTTCGCTGCCGGGACACCGGTCGGAGGCGGGGTGCCGCCGGGCGACGAGGTGGCCGTGATCCGTCGCGCGGACGCCAGGAGCGACGCCCCGGCCCGGGGGCCGCACCCCGGGGCGGCCTTCAGGACGCTCGTGACCCTCGGAAGAGCACCGGCAGCCACAGGAGACAGGCCAGCAGGGGGACCGCGGCGTAGGCGGCCATGCCGGCGCTGGAGCCCAACCCGTCCATGAGCACGCCGAGGACGAGGTAGCCGGTGCCGATGAGCGCCGACTCCACGAAGCTGATCATCGACAGCAGGCTCGCCCGGTGGCGCGACGGCACCGCCTCGTTGAACACGTTGTCCACGAGCACGGCGGTGATCTCGGGAATCCCGACCAGGACCAGGAACGCGGCGATGGTGACCCAGACGAGGCCGAGGCCGCTCAGGCCGAGCGCCGCGGCGAGCGCCAGGAGGGACACCGGGACGACGACCCGGTATCCGACGCGCCGGTTCGCGCGGTCGGACAGCAGGGGAGCGAGGCCGCCGACGAAGAACCCCGCCGCTATGACCACGCTGACCAGCGCGGCGCCCGCTCCCTGGTCGGAGAGGGTCTTCTGCGTGAAGATGATGTACGGCGTCAGCGTCGCGTGCATCAGTCCGGACACCACGACCAGCGTCACGAGCGCCGGCGTGGCGACCCGGAGCATCGCCCGCCACGCCGTGGCGTCGCGGTGTCCCGCCCCGCCCCCGTCCTGCTCGTCCACCGCGTCCGCGCCGCGGATCTCGGGCACCCGCGCCCTCAGCACCATCACGGCCAGGACGAGGCAGGCCGCCGAACCGGCGTAGACGAGGCCCCACGAGAACCGCTGCATCTGGCCGCCGAGGACGATGGCGACCCCCGAGGTGACCGTCCCGAGCATGGTGAACCGGGAACGGATCTTGACGTAGCCGGCCGTCGCGCCACGACGCACGAGCAGGTCGTACAGCAGGGCGGTGTCCGAACCGGACACGCACGCCATGCCCACGCCCTGGCCGATGAACAGCGCCAGGAACACCCAGTAGGTGGAGGACGCCATCTGGCCGAGCAGGCATCCGGCTGTCAGCACCTGGCCGATCACGATGCCGGCACGCCTGCCGATGCGGTCGGCGATGACTCCCGTCGGCAACTCCGCGACTCCGCTGACCAGGTAGAGCAGTGTCTGGAGGAGGGCCACTTGGCCGGCGGAGAAGCCGCGGTCCAGGAGGAAGAGGACGAAGACGCCACGCTGGAAAAGCGAGTGGGAGAGCACGGCGTAGACGTAGAACGGGCGGGCTACGCCCCGTGCCCCGTCGTCGACCGCGGCCGACTTGCCCAGGGCCTCCGTGGTACCGGTCATGCCGCGAGCCCCCCGGGCGAATTCCGTGATCATGCGATCGTGGGAGGTTATCCCAGGGGGGATATGTCGCGCGCTTCTTTTAACAGGGCGGAGCAGGGCAGAGTCCGGGCCGACTAGGACCTGTCCGGTCGGTCATGCCGGGCTGCTCGGTGATCAAGGTGGTTGGACCACGGGGGGATCTGTCGGTGCTCTACCGTTGACGAGCAAGAACAGTCGTAAGGTGACGGGCATGGACATGCGAGCGGCCATCGAGAGCCTGGCAGGGGAAGCCGAACGGCAGCTTCGTGATGAGGCGTGGGTTCCGGACGCCGCCGACCGCGTCGTCGCCGCCAAGGCCGCCGCCGACCTCCACGCCGCCCTCGGTGTTCCGCACGTCCAGGAGACCCTGCCCGGGGTCGACCGGCTGGCGCACCTGCGGGAATCGCTCGCGGTTCTGGCCATTGCTCTCGCTCACGTCCACGGACGCCTGGCCTGGTTCCTCGGCGCGGCCGCCACCGCACTCACACCCATCCTGCACTGGCGCGCTCTATCCCCCGAAGACGGCGTTACCTTCGGCACTGTCCAGCCCACCCCCCAGCAGTACAGAGAAGCCGAAGACGCCATCCGCAGGCTCCAGAGCGCTCTCGCCGACATCGGCGCCGTCTGACACCACCCGGCCCAGCCGGGAAGCGACATGACCGCCCGGCCAGCCCCTAGGGCGTGTCCGACGGGTCGTGTGAGCTGATCAGGGCTGTGGCCTGGTGTTCGCTGAACGAAGGGGGCACATGGCGCGCGATACAGCCGAAGCAGAGGCGGGGATGAGGGGGATCACGTTTCCTGCCTGGCACGGAAAGCACTACGTGACCTTGGCTGAACTACTGGTTCGCCTCGGCAGCTTCGGCCTGGACCTGACGTGGCGCGTCGAATTCGACGAGATCGTCGATCCCCGCTGTGTCGAGATGGAAGAACGGTCCGCCGACGCCGGCATGGACACACTGACACTGCTGTCGCTGACGACTCCATTCCTTCAGTTGATCGATGCGGAAGCGCGGGGGTTCGCCGGGGACGAGTTGGTGCTCGTGCTGACCGAATTCGACAGCTCCTCGTGGGACGTCAGGGCTGTCGACGAGCGCGTACTCGACGAACTTCGCCCTCACTACCCGGATGCCAAGGACCTCTGAGCGGGGGCCCTTCACACCGGACGGAGCCACAGGCGGATCGCCGCCACGGTGACCGTTCCACGGAAGACGTACGCCCGCTTGTCGAAGCGCGTGGCGACGGCTCGGAAGTTCTTGGGCCGGTTGATGGTCCGCTCGACTTCGTTGCGGCAGCGGTAGATCGTCTTGTCGAACCCTGTGGGTCTGCCGCCCTGGCTGCCGCGGCGCCGGCGGTTGGCCCGCTGGTCTCTCGGCGCGGGGATCGTGTGCTTGATCTGGCGTCTGCGCAGGTGACGCCGGTTGCGGCGTGACGAAGAGGCTTTGTCTCCCCCGACATGGTCGGGCCGGGTGCGCGGTCGTCCACCAGCCTGGCGCGGTACCCGGATCTCTTCCAGGACGGGAATCATCTGCGGTGCGTCCCCCCCACCGGCCGGGCATGATGACAAACCCGAGCGGACGGCGCCCACCTTCTCCGGCAAGGTGGATCTTGCTCGTGAGCCCGCCTCGCGAGCGGCCCCGGGCCTCATCGGAACGGTGCCGCACCGGCCTCCTGCGCCGACCTGGGACCATCGGGGCACGGGGGAGGCGCCGGCTGCGTGCTGATGAGCGCGACAGGTCGTGGAATCGACGCTGACCGTGCTCCAGTCGATCCGGCCCCCGGCATCGGCGTCCGCCTGGACGGCCCGCGGAATCCTCTCCCACGTGCCGTCCGCCGACCACCTTCGATGACGATCGTGGACCGTCTTCCAGCTACCGAAGCAGGGAGGAAGGTCCCGCCAGGGGAGGCCGGTTCGCTGCCGGAACAGAATCCCGTTGATCACACGGCGGTGGCATCGCCAGCGTCCGCCCCGTCCACGATTCGTCGGCAGGTGCGGCTCCAGCCGAGCCCACTCCTCATCCGAAAGATCTTCCCGCCCCATGTCCCAAGGAACGAGTTCCCAGCGACAGCGTCGCTCTCCCCATCGGACGTCGCTTAGCGGGCCGGTGCCGGCTGGGCGCTGATCAGGTGTGCTCTAGCCTGACGGGGCTTCGACCGTTCGAGCCGGGGGTGGGGATCCGCATGGCAGCGCGCACGACCGACGACACGGGACGCGGGCGGGGTCGGTGGCCGTCGGGCCGCCGGGGGTCGGGGCGCGGGCTCTGCCCCCTGCTCGCGGCCGTCACCGCGCTGTGCGCCCTCGGACTCGTCACGGGCTGCTCCGCCCTGGGGAGTTCGCTGCGCCTCGTTTGGGAGGCCCCGGTCGACAACGGCGCCAGGAACTACGGCAACGGGGCCTGGCTGGTCGGCGAGACGCTCGTCCGCAGCCGGTACGACGCGGTCGGCGCCTTCGACGCGAGGACGGGCGAGGTCCGCTGGGAGTACGCCCCGCCCGGGCAGGAGCACATCTGCGCCGTCAGCCGCCGCACGGCCGGCTCCGTACTCCTGATCGCCCGGGGGAACGTGATGAACGCGGGCTGCTCGACGGTCGCCGCGCTCGACCTCATGAGCGGTCGCGAGCGGTGGCACACGCCCCGCACCCCCGGGGGAAACCTGACCGAGACGTTCACGGACATGGTCGCCGTCGGTGGCGGGGTCGCCGTCCTGCGGGACGCCGACGAGACGTGGACCTTCGACGACGACCTGTGGACCCCCGACTCCCGGCCCGCCGTCTCCGGAACGAAGGCGCTGCGCGCCTTCGACCTGCGGACCGGCGCCCCGCGCTGGACGGCCGCCGTCCCCGAGGACTGTGTGCCCGAGCAGGTCGCCGCCGGGGAGCGGCAGGTCGTCGCCGTACTCGCCTGTGGCCGCACCCAACTGCGGCTGGCCGCGTTCGACCCGGCCGGCGGCGGGCTGCGATGGACCGCTTCCCTCGGCGGGCGGACGGCGCCCGCACCGGACGGGCAGGTGGCCCTGCTGTCGGCCGAGCCGCCGGTCGTGCAGAACGGCGGGACGACGGAGGGCGGGCAGGGCGCCTTCCTCCTCTTCGGCGAGGACGGGAAGGCGACCGGCCGGATCGAGACCACCGGCGGATACGGAACCATCCAGGCACACGCGCCGGCCCTCGTGACCGTCGCGGACGGGCGGCTCTACGCCGGCGCCGAAATCAGGGAGCGCAAGTCGTACCGGGACCGGGTGGTCGCCTTCGACCTCGCGAGCGGCAGCCAGGTCTGGCTGGAGAACGTGGCCGTCGCGGGCGGCCTGCGCGCCCTCGATGTGACCGGCGGCCGGGTGACCGTCCTCGCCGACCGCGGCTCCCGGCAGGACAGCCTCGACGAACTGGTGGTGCTCGACGCCGCCACCGGTGAGGAGAAGGAGAGCATCGACACCGGCAGCGACGTGGATCGGCACAAGGGCGAACTGGCGGGCGTGCGCGTGTACGAGGACCTGGTCGTCGCCGTGCGCTGGGGCTCGGGAGTGCGCCCCTTCTCGGCGTACACGCGCGACTGACGGGCCGGGCCCGGCGGGAACCGTCGGACACGCCTCAGGCCGTCTCTTTCGGATCTTGCATGATGATCGGCATGAACACGGAAATCTGCGACCCGGCCGAGCTGGCCACCCTCCGGGGGATTTTCGTGCCCCGTCCCGAGGCGGCGCCGCCGGCCGGCTGGGAGGCGGTGCGGTCCTTCGAGGCGGAGCACGGCATCGTGCTGCCGGAGCCGTACCGCACGTTCGTGGCGGAGGTCTGCGACGGCCTGCGGGCCGGGCCGCCCTACTACGGTCTGCTGCCCTTCGCGCAAACGCCCTCGGACTGGGGCTGCGACCGCCCCGAGCGCCTGCTTGCCGAGCCGTTTCCCCTCACGACGACGTGGATGTGGGAGAACGAGGAGGCGGACGAGGAGGCGCTGTCGGAGCAGGAGCTCGAGGCTCGGACGGACGCCGTCTTCGACCACGGCTCCCTGTTGCTGGGCACCGACGGCTGCGGCATGTACTGGCACCTGGTCGTCACCGGCCCGCAGCGCGGTCACGTCTGGCTGATCGACGAGTACGGCGCGATGCCCTTTGGTACCTCGTCGAACGCCTCCCCGATGCCGGGCACCCCTGGTTTCACCGGATGGGCGACCCACTGGGCCCAGGGCCGCTCCTGGTTCGCCGGTGCTCCGGGAGACGATCCGGAAGAAACGGCCTGAGGCCAAGGCGAGGCCGGCCAAGGCCACGGCCGAGGTCAAGGCCAAGGTCGGCCTCCGCTCTGCCGGTCGCCGCAGCCCCCGTACCGGATCTTGAGACCGGGAGCGGCCCGTGGCAGGCTCGCTGCGCATGATCGACGAATTCGCGAAGGAAACCCTGCACGGCAGGCTGCGGCGGGACCGCGAGGCGCTGCTCTGGAAGCTCGACGGGCTGTCCGAGTACGACACCCGCCGGCCTTTGACGGCGACGGGCACGAACCTCCTCGGCCTGGTCAAGCACGTGGCCACCGTCGAGGCCCGGTACTTCGGCGAGGTCTTCGACCGCCCTTCCCCGGAGCCGCTGACCCGGTGGCAGGACGCCGACGGCGGCGACCAGTGGGCGGACGAGAACGAGACCCGGGACCAGATCGTCGGGTTCTACCGCCGCACGTGGGAACACGCGGACGCGACGATCGACGGGCTTCCCCTCGACGCCCCCGGCCACGTGCCGTGGTGGCCGGAACCGCATTCCCGCACGAACCTGTTCGCCGTCCTGGTCCACGTCCTCGGCGAGACCGTCCGGCACGCCGGGCACGCCGACATCCTGCGCGAGGGCCTCGACGGCCGGACCGGGCTGCGCGCCGAACACGAGGGGCGGATCGACGAGGAAGCCCGCGCCGCCCACCGCGCGAAGATCGAGCGGGCCGCCAGAGCGGCGGCATCGGCCGAGGCGTGAAGGGAGTTCGGCGGCGCGGGGCCGCTTGAGGCGGTCCATCGGTGGGGGAAGGTCCGGCCCGCCGGTGTCGCTGCCGCCGGCAAGCGGGAGGATCGTCCGCCGGCGCGGCCCGACGGGCTCACCCGCGTTCCGGGTGCCATTCGGCGAGGAGGACGGTGGCGTCGTCGCTGAGGCGCTGGTCCTGGTGCACGAGGATCTGCTGGATCAGGCGGCGCAGCGCTTCGGGGGCGGGAAGGCCGTCGGACAGGGCGCGGACGACGATGTCGGCCAGGCGCTCCTCGCCGAACAGCTCGCCGGTGGCGGAGCGCGCGTCGGTGACGCCGTCGGTGATGAGCAGCAGCCGGTCGCCGGGCTGCAGGTGGGCCGTGTGGACCGGCGGGGGCGGGATGGCGTAGCCGGTCAGTCCGAGGGGCGGGTGCGAAGGGCGGTCGAGCGCGCCGCTCACGATGCGCCGGTCGCGGATGAGCAGCGGGGGCGGATGGCCGCAGTTGATCCAGTCGAGCCGGCCGGTGGAGGTGTCGAGGACGGCGATGACGCAGGTCAGCAGGCGCTCCGGGAGCCACCGCTCCAGGGTGCGGTCGATCTGTACGGCGATGTCGTCGAGGCCGCCGCCGGCGCGCCGGGTGGAGCGGCAGGCGGCCAGCGCCGTGGCGCTGCAGCCGCCGGACGCGAGGTCGTGCCCCATGGCGTCCAGGAGCGTCAGGTGCAGCAGGTCTCCGGCCAGGCAGTGGTCGTAGGTGTCCCCGCCCACCTCGTACGCCGGTTCCAGGAGGGCGCTCGAGGTCACCGCGGCCGTGCCGATGGTGCGCGGGGGCAGGAACCCCCACAGCAGTTCGGCCTGGAGGCTCATCGGCTGGGTGCGCATGGTCCGGGTCAGGACGTCGCTGTAGGGCTGTTTGGTCGCCAGGATCATGGCGACCAGGCCGGCGAGGGCCTCGCACCGGTGCAGCAGGGGCGGGTCGAGTTCCGGCGCGGTCACGCGCAGCACGCCGATGCGGCCGATGCCGTCCACGATCGGGATCCACCCCGTCCGCTCCGACCCGCCACCATTGCCGCCGCCACCGCCACCGCTGTCACTGTCACCACCGGCGCCCTCCGGCCGGCTGAGCTGGGCCGTCTCGGTGCGGTAGGCGCGTCCGGCGAGCGAATTGTCGACGAGCAGCCTCTCCGGCTCCACGGTGCCGTCGCCGTCGCCGGCCCCCCGTCGGCCCGCCTGCTCGGGGGACGGGAGGGCGACCAGGGTGTGCTGCTGCAGGTCGGCCACGTAGACGCGGGCGCCGGTCAGTCCCAGCCGCCGCCCGGTGTCCTGTACGAGGCGGGGTATCGCACGGGGGGCGAGGCGGTGGGAGGAGGCCAGCACGTCGGCCAGGACCGAGCCCAGGGGGTCGCTGTCCACGGGCACCGCCCGCCCTTCACCGCCGGTCACCGGCCGAACCCGGCCACCCTCCCATCATGCGCCGGAACGGGGCGGGCCGCGGCGGGGCCGCGGGCCGCCCCGCGCCCCGGTCCGGCCGGGAAGGGCCTCCGCCCCTCCCGGTCCGTCCCCGGACATCCGGTTTGCTCCCGGGACCGGGGGGCACGCGGACCTCCATGACTCCCGGCCTCCGGAGGCCGGGACGGAACAGCGCGAGTCCGCGAGAGAACGCGAAGGGGTGAGAGCCGATGACGACCGCAATCGTCCTGGTCGCCGTCGTGGTCGTCGCCGCCGGGATCGTCGCCGGCGTGGCGGTGTACCGCAGGCGACGGGTGCGACTGCGCGATCGCTTCGGGCCCGAGTACGAACGGGCCGTCGAGGCGACCGGCAGCAGACGGGCAGCGGAAGAGGAACTGGACGCCCGCGAGCGTCGCCACGCGGACCTGGACATCAGGCCCGTGTCCGGTGAGGCGCGGGAGCGGTACGCCCAGCGATGGGCGCGCGTCCAGGAGGAGTTCGTGGACCGGCCCGAGGCCGCGGTCCAGCACGCCGACGACCTGGTGACGGAGCTGACGCGCGACCGGGGCTACCCCGAGGAGGGGTACGAGCAGCGGCTGCGCGACCTGTCCGTACGGCACGGCCGCGCTCTGGAGCAGTACCGGCAGGCCCTGGAGATCCACGCCCTGAGCACCTCCGGGTCCGCCACCACCGAACAGCTGAGGGTCGCGATGACGCACTACCGCACCCTCTTCGACGACCTGCTCGCCGACGGCGAGCCGACCGGCGCCCGCCGGTCCTGACGCGGAGGCAGGAGAGATGCGACACCACGACACGTCCGACCGCACGACCCAGGCGCCGAGCCACCGGGACCACCCGGCCCCGAACCACCCGGCCCCGGGGGACCGCCGCCCCGGGCACGACGCCGTCCGCCCCGACACACCGAGGGGGCAGAACCGTTCCGGCTACGCGCGCCCCGCGTCCGGGACGACCGGGAACACCGCGGCGCGGCCGCCCGAGGAGAGCCCGACGGTCGCGCCGACCCCGTCGGCGCCCGCGGCCCCCGGGGAGGCGGACCCCCGCAGGCCCACACCCGCGCCGTCGGCCCCCGGCACCCGTCCGGAAACCCCGGACAGCCCCACGGTCGCCCCCACCCCGCCCCCGGCCCGGCACGACGACGGCCCGCAGCACGCCCGGCCCGCCGACCCCCGGCAGGCGCAGTCCGGCCGACCGGACGCGCCCGGGACCCCGCCCATGCCGTCCGCGCCCCCGGGCCCCGCGCCCACCGCCCACCACGCCCGCCACGCCGCACCCGCCCCCCGGGGCCCGGGACAGGACGCGTACGGCACCGGCGCGCCCGGGGACGCGGACGCGGAGGGGGTCCCGGACCTGCTCGGCGCCGAGGAGGAGGCGGAGTTCCGCAGGCGCTGGCACGAGGTCCAGGGCCGGTTCGTCGACGACCCCCGCCAGGCGGTCCACGCGGCGGACGTGCTCGTCGGCGACGTGATGAGGAACCTGGCCGACACCTTCGCCCGGCACCGCAACAGCCTGGAGAGCCAGTGGAGCCAGGGCCTGGAGGCGGACACCGAGAGCCTGCGCCGCGCCCTGTGCCAGTACCGCGCCCTGTTCCACCGCCTCCTGTCCACCTGACACCCGGCCAGCGGCCCCTTCTCCCCGCCTGACACCGGCTCAGCGGCCCCTTCCGGCCGTCCGGCCCCGGCGGCATCCGGCCCGGTGGTGCGTACGGCTTCCCGCCCCGCACCGCCGGGCCGGCGGTACATCCCGGCCGCCGGCACCGGGAAAGGGCCCGTACGCGACGACGCCCCGCGCCGTACTCCGCGCGGGGCGTCGTCGCGCCGTCGTCAGCGACGGCCGAGAGGGCGCCGGGCCCGGGCGCGCCCGGGCAGGCCCGCGGCGGAAGGGCGTCCGGCGGTCCGCGGGTCGGCGAGGACCCGGGCGCAGGCCGCCGCGTCGGGCCGCGTACCGGGGGAGCGGGCGGTCATGGCCGCCAGCAGTCCGGCGAGCCCCGGCGAGAGGTCCGGCGGAAGCACCGGAGAGCGGTCCAGGTGCGCCAGCGCGGCCTCCAGCGGAGCTCCGCCGTACTCGGCCTCGCCCTTCAGCGCTTCGAGGAGCACCAGACCGAGGCTGTACACATCGGCGGCGGGCCCCGTGCTCCGGCCCAGGGCCTGCTCGGGCGCCATGTAGGAGGCGGTCCCGGCGAACGCCCCGTCACCCGCGGGCGCGCGGTCCCCGGAACCGCCGAAGCGGCGCGAGATGCCGAAGTCCGAGAGGAGCGGGGCCTCCGCCCGGTCCAGCAGGATGTTCGACGGCTTGACGTCGCGGTGGACGACCCCTTGGGCGTGCACGTGGGCGAGGGCCGAGGCCAGGGCCGCGCCCGTCCGGCAGGTCTCGGCGGGCGTGAGGACCCCCCGCGCTATCCGCCGCCGCAGGGTCGTCCCGCGCACGAGCCGCATCACCAGGAAGGGCCGGCCCTCGTCCTCACCGGTGTCGTAGAGCGTCACCAGACCGGGGTGGTGCATCCGGGCCAGGAGGCGGGCCTCCTCACCGCACTGCGCGTGGGCCCGGCCGGCGGCCGCCGGCCGGAACGCCTTCACCGCCACCGGGCGCCGCAGCCGCAGGTCCAGGGCCTCGTACACGTCGGCGGCGCCGCCGCGCCCCAGAAGGCGGTCGAGTCGGTACCGGCCGGCGACGGCGTGGGCCGCCGGTGCGGGATGTGGCGGGACGGGCCTCGTACGGACCTGCATCGATGCTCCCTGGGGGTGGGGCCGGCCGTTGCCGACGGGCCGGTCGACGGGCGCGCCGCCCGTTCGGGCGCGCGCGGACTCGTGCCTGTCGCGTGCCCCGCCGCACCATGAACATCCCCTGGAGGAAGGCGAAGACGGCGAGGACGGGGGCCGGGGACGTCGGCGTCCGGTCTCCCCGGCACGCGGTCCTCCGGTCTTTTCCGGGACGGCGGAATGATCCCGGGGCCCCCGGGTACGCGGGTGCTGTCCGGCTCACAGGGGAGGAGCGGACACGGCGGGGGGCCACCCGCCGGTGCGAGCGCCGTCGGCGGACGGCCCTCGTACGCGGAGTCCCCGAGGCCCCGGTGCCGTGGTCGCCGACGACCACCGGCACGGTCCGCTCCCAGGCGGCGCGCACGTCCGCCGCCGGCCCGTGCGAGCGCACGGAGACAGTGAACACAGCGACAGAGGAGTGACAGCTATGAGCGATCACCTGTGGTCCTACCGCACGGAGTCCGGCCACCTGGCGGGCACCGACCTCACCGGATGGAAGGTCGAGGCGTCCGACGGGCACATCGGCAAGGTGGACAAGCACTCCGACGAGGTGGACGACTCCTACCTGGTCGTGGACACGGGCGTCTGGATCTTCGGCAAGGAGGTGCTGATCCCGGCGAGCGCGGTGAACCGCGTCGACCTCGAGGAGCGCACCCTCTACCTCGACCTGTCCAAGGAACAGGTCAAGGACGCGCCCGAGTTCGTCTCCGACAAGCACCTCGCCGACCGGCAGTACCGCGAGGACCTCGCCCAGCACTACCGGACGGGCGGCCCCTTCCCGGGCGGCGTGGGCCCTTTCTGACGGGCCGCCGGCAGCCCCGGGGAGGGATCCCCGGACCACGAGGAGCATCCGTTTCCGAACGAGAGGGGTGAGTCCTCCCGGACGGGTCGCGGCGCACCGCGCCGATCCGTCCGCGACGCGGAGGAACACCCCGCCCACAGACCCACAGAAAGGTGTCGGCATGTCGAAGGTAGAGGAATCCGTCGAGGTCGAGGTCCCGGTCCGTGCCGCGTACGACCAGTGGACCCAGTTCGAGACCTTCCCGCGCTTCATGGACGGCGTGGAGCGGATCGAGCAGCGTACGGACACGCTCACCCACTGGGTCACGGAGATCGGCGGCGTGCGGCGCGAGTTCGACGCCGTCGTCACCGAGCAGATCCCGGACGAACGCGTCGCCTGGACGACCGTCGAGGGCGAGGCGCGCCAGGCGGGCGTCGTCACGTTCCACCGCCTCGACGAGCGCCGGACGAAGGTCATGCTCCAGATGGACTTCGCCCCCGAGGGACTGACCGAGCAGGTCGGCGACAAGCTCGGGTTCGTCAAGCGGAAGGTGACCGGCGACCTCAAGCGGTTCAAGTCGTTCATCGAGGAGCGAGGCGGTCAGGAGACCGGCGCCTGGCGCGGATCGGTCTGACCCTCGGCCGGGAACGCGCCCCGGGGACCGGAACCCCTCGCCGGACGCGGACGGTCCGCTCCGTGGCGTCCCCGCGGGGACGCCACGGAGGCCGCGCGAAGACGCGGTGGAGACCTGACGTGGCAGGGGTGACAGGAGTCGAACCTGCGGCATCCGGTTTTGGAGACCGGCGCTCTGGCCATCTGAGCTACACCCCTTCGGTGTGAGGGAAGCCTCTCACCCCGACCGGGGCCGGCGCCACGGGATATCGCGGCCGGCCGAAGGCCGTCCCGAGGACCGGCCGGCCGACCGGCCTTCCCGAGGACCGGCCGACCGGCAGCCCCGGGAACCGGCCGGCCCTCGGCCGGAGAAGGAGAGCGGGCCCGCCCCGCCGCCGGTCTCCGACCCCCCTTTCCACGGCGGGCCCGCAGGCCCGCGACCGCCCCGCCCGGGCACCCTTCCGGCGCGGGGCGGTCGTCTGCCCGCACGGACGGCGCCGACGGCCCCGTCCGTGCCCCGGGCCCGGAGCCGTCACGAGCGGCCGCCCTCCGGATACTCAGGGTTTGAGGGCCGGAGGAGCGGCAAGACGAACCGAAAGGCACCGCAAGAGAAGTGACGAGCGGTCGGACGGCACCACCCCCTGGAGGGTGGTCACGGCGAACCCGACCGGAGTTCCCCGCATCCGCCGTCCGCTCGGCCCTCCGGCGACGCCGCCCCGCGGCGGCCGGAGGGCGCGGTCCCGTCCGAGGACCCCAGCGCCCCGGGCCGGAGCGGCGGAGTCGTACGAGTGCTTCCGCCGCGCCCCCCCGGCGCGCCGCGCGGGCGGGACGGGCCGGAGCGGTGGGCCGACGGCCCCGCCCCGGTGCCCGGGCCGGCCGGCCCGGGCGGTGCCTGACGCGGCGCCCCGGCGCGCGGGACGGAGGGCCCCGGTTCTTCCCGGGGCCTCCGCCTTCCGCGCCCGGGGCGCGCACTCACATTCGCCGGACCCCGTGGCGCGGTGCCTTCGAGGCGTCCGCGTCCGATGATGAGGGGCGAAGCGCCGCCGGACCGAGGCGGTACGGGGTCCGCTCCCGCCCCATGTCCCGGAGGAGGATCTTCATGGGCGAACGGAACGCAGGCACGCCGAAGGGCGAACGGTACGAGGAGGACGAGCGGAAGGAGGAGGGGGACGTGGGGCACGGCGCCCGCGCCGGAGGGCCCGGCGGGGGCGCGGACGGGCGGGGCGAGACGGAGGAGGAGCGCGCGGACCGGCGCTGGCAGGAACTCCTCCAGGAGATCAGGGTCGCCCAGACCGGCGTCCAGATCCTCCTCGGATTCCTCCTCACGGTGGTCTTCACCCCGCTCTTCCACGAGCTGGAGCGGACCGACAAGACGATCTACCTCGTCACGGTCGTCCTGGGCTCGCTGGCGACGGGCGCGCTGATCGGCCCCGTCTCCTTCCACCGGATCGTGTCGGGGAAGCGGGTCAAGCCCCAGGCGGTCGTCTGGGCCTCCCGGCTCACCTTCACCGGCATCCTGCTCCTCCTCGCCACGCTGACGTCCGCGCTCTTCCTCATCCTGAGGGTGGCGACGCACGACCCCTACGTGCCCTGGCTGGTCTCCGGCGTCCTCGCCTGGTACCTGGTCTGCTGGTTCGCCCTGCCCCTGTGGGTCCGCGCGCACTACAGCAACGGGAAGTGACCCCTTCCGGGTGCGGACGGGGGCCGCTCTCCGTCCGCACCCGTCACGACCACGACGGAGGGGCGGCCCACCGGGTGGTGGGCCGCCCCTCCGTGCCGGACGAGGTCCGTCGTCCGCCGGCTCGGGCCGGGATCAGTGCTTGAAGACGTCCTTCGCCTTCTCCTTGGCGCCCCGCGCGTCGCCCTTGGCCTGCTCGGCCCGGCCCTCCGCCTCGAGGCGCTCGTTATCGGTCATCCGGCCGACCGCTTCCTTGGCCTTGCCCTTGGCCTGCTCGGCCTTCGACTTCATCTTCTGCTCACCGGACATGGAAACCACTCCTTCTCCAGGGGACACATAGACCTTTACTTCACATGTGCCGCATAATCCGCATGTGTCATAAGCGGCACATCTGACATGGGACGCATGACCCGTATCGGCGGGAGCAAACCTTCACGGGGCGGCGGCACACGATCAGCCGGTGCCCGACGGCAGGTTCTCCTTGATCTTGGCGATGGCGAAGCCCCAGCCCTGCGACACCGTCGGCTTGCCCGGCACGGCGACCTCCGCCGGATTGGTCAGCACGTCCAGGAGCACCGGCCCGGGAAGGGCGAGCGCCTTGCGGACGGCCTCGTCCAGCTCGCCCGGGGCGGTGACGCGGATGCCGGTCAGCCCGAGCGCCTCGGCCACCGCGGCGAAGTCGGGGTTGTCGAGGACCGTGCCGAACTCGGGGAGCCCGGCCTGCTCCTGCTCCAGCTTGACCATGCCGAGACGGCGGTTGTCGAAGACGACGAGCTTCACCGGCAGCCGCGCGGAGCGGATGGTCATCAGGTCGCCCAGCAGCATGCCGAGCCCGCCGTCGCCGCAGAAGGCCACCACCTGGCGGTCAGGTGCCCACAGCTGGGCCCCGATGGCCTGGGGCATGGCGTTGGCCATGGAGCCCAGGTTGTACGAGCCGAGCAGCCGGCGGGTGCCGCGCATCCGCACGAACCGCGAGAGCCACACCGTGGCCATGCCGGTGTCGGAGGTGAAGACCGCGTCGTCGGCCGCGTGCCGGTCGACCGCGGCCGCGAGGGCCTCGGGCCGGATGTCCTCCGCCCGGTTGTCGAACATCGCCCGCACCCGCCCCAGCAGGTGCCTGTCGTGGGAGGGGTCCGCGAGCCCGGCCTGGCTCTCCCGCCAGCGCGCGAACCGCTCGCGGGCCTCGTCGAGGTGGGTCCGGGACGGAACGGGGGTCAGCAGCGGCAGCAGCGCCCGCAGCGTCGCGCCCACGTCCCCGGCGAGCCCCACGTCCACCGGGACCCGGCGGCCGAGGTGCTCCTCCCGCGTGTCGATCTGCACGACGCGGCAGTCCTCCGGGTACCAGTCCCGGTAGGGGAAGTCGGTGCCCAGCATGATCAGCGTGTCGCAGGTGTCCATGGCGTGGGCGGCGGCCGGGTTCCCGATCAGTCCCGTCTGGCCGACCTCGTACGGGTTCTCGTCCTCGAAGCCCTCCTTGCCCTTCAGGGTCAGCACCATCGGTGCCGAGAGGAGCTCGGCGGCGCGCAGCACCTCCTCGCGGGCCTCCCGGGCGCCGCGCCCCACGAGAAGGGTCACCCGGGAGCCCCGGCCGATCGCCTCGGCGGCCTCGGCGAGCGCCGGGTCGTCGGGGCGGGTGACGGCGGGGCGGGGCAGCGCGAACCGCGCCGGCCGGTCCTCCGCGACCTCCTGGTCGCCGAGGTCCCCGGGCACGGTCAGCACGGCCACGCCCCGCCGGGTCACGGCCGCCCGCACCGCCGACTCCAGCAGCCGGGGCATCTGGGCGGGGGAGGTGACGGTGGCGCGGTACACGGCCACGTCCCGGAAGAGGAGGTCGTTGTCCACCTCCTGGAAGTAGTCCCCGCCGACCTCGGACAGGGGGACCTGGCCGCAGATCGCCAGGACCGGGGCTCCGCTCTTGGCCGCGTCGTACAGTCCGTTGAGGAGGTGCACCGAGCCCGGTCCCACGGTGCCCATGCAGACGGCGAGGCCGCCCGACAGCTGGGCCTGCGCCCCGGCGGCGAAGGCCGCCGCCTCCTCGTGGCGGAAGCCGGTCCAGTCGATGCCCTCGGTGGTCCGGATGGCGTCGGTGAGCGGGTTGAGCGCGTCGCCGACCACGCCGAAGACGTTGCCGACGCCGAGGTCCGCGAGACCGTCGACGATCACCTGTGCGACGGTACGGGTCATGGGGGCTCCCTTCACGAAGGATGTCGACCGGTCCGCCGGAGGCCGGACCGGTCCGGACGAGCTGTCCCCCAGTCGCCTGCCCGTGAAGCCGGGACCGATGCGGACGCAGGGACCGCCGGGACCGGCCCCCCCGGGGCCGTACCCCCTCCGGCCGGGCCCCCGGGCCGGCCCCCTCCGGGCAGGGGGACGCGGCAGGTTTAGCGAGGGCGCGGGCGGCGAGACGACCTCCCATGAGTGCCTCGGAGAAGAGTGAACAGAACCCGTTCCCCCGGACCGGCCCGTACGCCGTACCGGACTACCCCGCCCCGTCGCAGGTGGCCGACCCCGACCTGGGGGAGCTGTACGAGCCGACGGGCATGGGGGAGTCCCCCCTGTTTCCCGGCCCGTTCGCCGAGCAGGCCCGCGCGGTCGCGCAGGCGGTCCGCGGCGCCGGTGACAGGCTGTGGACGGCCGTGCACACGCACAAGGGGCCGGCCGGGGGCGCGGCCCTGGGTGCGGCGGGGGCGCTCGGCCTCGCGTACGCGCTGGGACGGCGGTCCGGCCGACGCGAGGCGCGGCGCGGTCTCGGGCCGGTCGCCCTGTTCTTCGAACGCCGGCTCTGAGCCCGCGGGACGTCCCTCCCGCGGGCGCGGGCTCTCCGCCCCGCCCGGCCGTTTCCTTCCGATGCTTCCCGTCCGACTTTCCGGAGGTCGATACCCATGGTCCCCCTGCTCCTCGTGCTTCTGCTCGCCCTGCTGCTCTTCGGTGCCGGTTTCGCGGTCAAGGCGCTCTGGTGGCTCGCCGTGATCGTGCTCGTCCTGTGGCTGGTGGGCTTCGTGGCCCGGCCCAAGGGCGGCACGGGCCGCTGGTACCGCTGGTAGGCGGCCTCCCGCCGTCCGCCCGGACCGCGGATCGCCCCACGGCGTGAAAGGGGCCCGGGCCGGGGCGACGGGCGCGTCGGGGGGAAGTGGCGGCGGGGGGGGCTGGGGGGCGCCGGGGGAGGGCGAGGCCCGGGGTGGGCCCCGGCGGG
>NZ_JBHYPS010000061.1:0-32443 GCF_042746075.1 Streptomyces sp. NPDC058758
TGCTTCATCCGGGCGATGTCGGACGCCATGATGATGTCCTTGTTGCCCGTCGTCGTGATGAAGATGTCCGCCGTCTCCACCACCTCGTCCAGCGTCGTCACCTGGTAGCCGTCCATCGCCGCCTGCAGCGCGCAGATCGGATCGATCTCCGTCACGATCACCCGAGCACCCTGGCCCCGCAGCGACTCCGCACAGCCCTTGCCGACATCGCCGTAACCGCAGACCACGGCCGTCTTGCCACCGATCAAGACATCGGTCGCCCGGTTGATGCCGTCGATCAGGGAGTGACGGCAGCCGTACTTGTTGTCGAACTTCGACTTCGTCACGGCGTCGTTCACGTTGATCGCCGGGAAGAGCAGGGTGCCGGCCTGCATCATCTCGTAGAGGCGGTGGACACCGGTGGTGGTCTCCTCCGTGACGCCGCGGATGTCGGACGCCAGCTGGGTCCACTTCTGCGGGGACTCGGCGAGGGTGCGGTTGAGGAGGCGGAGGATGTAGCCGTACTCCTCGCTGTCCGCGGTGGCCGGGTCCGGGGCGGAGCCGGCCTTCTCGAACTCGACGCCCTTGTGGACGAGGAGGGTGGCGTCACCGCCGTCGTCGAGGATCATGTTCGGGCCGCCGGTGGGCGTGTTCGGCCAGGTGAGGGCCTGCTCGGTGCACCACCAGTACTCCTCCAGGGTCTCGCCCTTCCAGGCGAAGACCGGGACGCCCTGCGGGTTCTCCGGGGTGCCGTTCGGGCCGACGGCGATGGCCGCGGCGGCGTGGTCCTGGGTGGAGAAGATGTTGCAGGAGGCCCAGCGGACCTCGGCGCCGAGGGCGACGAGGGTCTCGATGAGGACGGCGGTCTGGACCGTCATGTGGAGGGAACCGGTGATGCGGGCGCCGGCGAGCGGCTGCGACTCGGCGTACTCGCGGCGGATCGCCATCAGGCCGGGCATCTCGTGCTCGGCGAGGGTGATCTCCTTGCGGCCGAAGACGGCCAGGGACAGGTCGGCGACCTTGAAGTCCTGCTGTGCGGCAGTCGTCATGGCGGGTGCTGCTCCTCGTGGGATCGCGTGATGAGGGTCGGTGATGGCGCCTGACACCGCGGTCGAGGCACCTGCGGGCACACGAATGCCCGGGTGGTTCGCGGTGCAGTCGTCGGAGGCCCTCTCTCCCTCGGCCGGTCCCCTGGGGGGCCGCCCGACCGCCATCAGCAGCGACGTCTGGCTCGTCACGAATCTACACCGGTCGGCGCACCGGCCGCAGGCCGCACGGCGAAGGCCCCCGGGTGCGCGGGGTGCGTCCCAGGGGCCTCGTCAGGGTGTTCTACGGGTGGTGCGGGGGTTCAGTGGCCGGTTCCGCCCGGGGTCTTGGCCGGGTCCGCGCCCTTGGCCGCGGCGGCGGCGTCGTAGATGTCCGGCTCCAGGTAGATGACCCGGGCGATCGGGACGGCGGCGCGGATGCGCTCCTCGGCGGCGTTGATGGCGGCGGCGACCTCGGTGGCGGTCTCGTCGTGCCGGACGGCGACCTTGGCGGCGACGAGGAGCTCCTCCGGGCCGAGGTGGAGGGTCCGCATGTGGATGAGGCGGGTGACGGACTCGCCGTCGACGACGGCGGCCTCGATCTTCTGCACGTCGTCGAGGCCGGCGGCCTCGCCGAGGAGGAGCGACTTGGTCTCCAGGGCGAGGACGATCGCGATGAGGATGAGCAGGACGCCGATGCAGAGGGTGCCGATGCCGTCCCAGATGCCGTCGCCGGTGAGGAGGGCGAGGCCGACGCCGCCGAGGGCGAGGACGAGGCCGACGAGGGCGCCGAGGTCCTCCAGGAGGACGACGGGCAGCTCGGGGGCCTTGGCGCGGCGGACGAACTGGGTCCAGGTCAGGCCGCCGCGGATCTGGTTCGACTCCTTGATGGCGGTGCGGAAGGAGAAGGACTCGGCGATGATCGCGAAGACGAGGACGCCGACGGGCCAGTACCAGGCCTCGATCGGGTGCGGGTCGTGGATCTTCTCGTAGCCCTCGTAGATGGCGAACATGCCGCCGACGGAGAAGAGGACGATGGAGACGAGGAAGGCGTAGATGTAGCGCTCGCGGCCGTAGCCGAAGGGGTGCTGGGGGGTGGCTTCGCGCTGGGCCTTCTTGCCGCCGAGCAGGAGCAGGCCCTGGTTGCCGGAGTCGGCGAGGGAGTGGACGCTCTCGGCGAGCATCGAGGACGAGCCACTGAAGAGGAACGCCACGAACTTGGCTGCGGCGATCGCGAGGTTGGCGGCGAGGGCCGCCACGATCGCCTTGGTTCCGCCTGACGCGCTCATGGGTCTGTCTGTTCCCTTCGTCGATGCTCCGGCCCGCTGACCGTGGCCGTGGTACGGCCGGTCATTGTTGCATCAGGCCACGACGGTGGCGCGGAACACGGTGCCCGGTCCCGAGAGTTCGACGGGCTCGCCGGCGGGGACGAAGACGGATTCGCCCGGGGCGAGGATGGTTTCGCCCGCTTTCGGGCGTCCCGCGGTGGCGAGCAGGATCTGCGGGGTGGCGGCGGTCAGGTCGGTGGGGGCGGCGCCCTCGGGGCGGACGAGGCGGGAGAGCCGGAACTCGTCGATGGGGGTGTCGTAGACCTCCTCCCCCGACGGGGACGCCTCGGGGCGCAGCACGCCGGGGTCGGCCGGTTCGAAGCGGACGACGCGGAGGAGTTCGGGGACGTCGACGTGCTTGGGGGTGAGGCCGCAGCGCAGGACGTTGTCGCTGTTGGCCATGATCTCGACGCCGAGGCCGGAGAGGTAGGCGTGCGGGACGCCGGCGCCCAGGTAGAGGGCTTCGCCGGGCTGGAGCGTGACGTGGTGGAGGAGCATCGCGGCGATGACGCCGGGGTCGCCGGGGAAGTGGTGGGCGAGGTCCGCGTACGGGGCGTGGGCGCCGCCGAGGCGGTCGGCGGCCGCGGCGGCCTCGGTGACGGTGCGCGCCATCTCGTCGTGGTCGGCGGTCAGCAGGGCGGTGAGGACCTCGCGGAGCGCGGCCTCCTCCGGGTGGGCGTGGAGCAGGTCCACGTACGGCTTGAGGGAGTCGACGCCGAGGGCGGCGAGGGTGTCGGCGGCCTCGGCGGGGGGACGGAAGCCGCAGAACCCCTCGAAGGGGGTGAGGGCGCAGATCAGTTCGGGCTTGTGGTTGTCGTCCTTGTACGTGCGGTGGGGGGCGTCGACGGGGATGCCGGCGGCCTCCTCTGCGGCGTGTCCGGCGCGGGCCTGCTCCAGGTCGGGGTGGACCTGGAGGGAGAGCGGGGCGCCGGCGGCGAGGAGCTTGAGGAGGAAGGGGAGGCGGGGGCCGAACTTGTCGACGGTGGGCCGGCCCAGTTCGCGTACGGGGTCGGCCTCGATGAGTTCGTTCAGCGGCCCGCGGGCGGTGAGCGAGGGGGCACCGGGGTGGGCGCCCATCCACATCTCGGCCTGCGGCTCGCCCGTGGGGGCGGTGCCGAGCAGGTCCGGGATGGCCGTCGTGGAACCCCAGGCGTAGGGACGGACGGTGTTGACGAGGCGTTCCATGGGGGGTTCCAGCTCCTCGGGGCGGTGACGGTGACGGTGCCAGACGACAGATGACAGGGGGAGGGTGACACGCGGGCGTCCGGGATCTGGCGTGCCGGTGTCCGGGGCCGTACGCCGGTGTGGCCCCGGGCGTCCGGCGGTCGGCCCCGTGGGGCGCGCCGGGTCCGGCGCGCCCGTGCCCCCGTGTCGTGCCGTGCGCCGGGGGCGGGGTGTCAGGGGGCCAGGTGGCCCGAGGTCGTCAGGGCGAGGTAGACGGCGGCGAAGTCGGTGACGGCGAGGAGTTCCGCGAGGGTCTCCAGCGCGTCGCCCTCCTCGGGTTCGAGTTCGCTGACGGCGGTGTCGTGTCCGAGGGCGAGTTCGCGGGCGGCGGGGGCGGCGCTGAGGCCGTCGGCCGGGCGGTCGCGGAGGAGGACGACGCGGGCGCGGGGGGCCTGGGCCTCGTCGACGCGGTCGCGGAAGAAGTCGTCGGGGTCGGCCGCGGCGGCGTAGGCGCCGGCGAGGAGGACGCCGTGGGCGGGGAGCGCCTCGGGGAGTTCGGCGGCGAGGGCGGGGAGGCCGGCGAGTTCGGCGAGGACGGCGGCGAAGCGGCGGCCGGCCGGGCCCGCGGCGTCGCCCTCGGTCCAGATGAGGGGGAGCGACTCGGCGAGTTCGGCGGCGAGGGTCTTGGCCGGGTTGGAGTAGGTGGCGATGGCGGGGCCGCAGCGTTCGGCGGTGCGGTCGAGCCGGTCGGCGACCCGTTCCAGTGCCTCGGGCGGGGCTTCGAGGAGGCCGACGCGGTCGAGGAGGGCGAGCAGCGGGGTGAAGAGGGCCCACAGGGCGCCGGGGCTGGCGGCGAGGTTCTCGCCGTACTCGTCGGGTTCCTCGTGGGGGGCCATCGCGAGGGGGACGAAGAGGCCGCGGGAGCCGCTGACGGCCTCGGAGAGCGGGGAGCCCTGGGGGGCGACGGCGACGACGGTGACGCCGCGGCGGTAGGCCTGTCCGGCGAGGAGCGCGAGGCCGGGTTCGGAGCCGTCGGTGGTGGGCAGCAGGAGCAGGTCCACGGGGCCGGCCCAGCCGGGCAGGGCCCAGCGCAGGGCGCCGGCGGCGGGGGCGACGCCGGTGGGGGCGAGGCGTACGACGGGGGCGGAGGCGCCGGCGAGGGCGCCGATCAGGTCGGCGACGCCGGCGGCGGCGGTGCCGGGGCCGGCGACGAGGACGGTGCGGGGGCGGCCCTCGGGGTGGAGGGCGGTGATGCCGGCCTCGGTGGCGTGGCGGGCGGCGGTCCTGACCCGGGCGCCGGCCTCGGCGGCGCCGCGGAGAAGGCCGCGGCGGTCGGCCAGGGCGAGGGCGTCCGGTGCGTCTAGCAGGGTCTCGTCCAGCATGGGCGGGGCCTCCGGGTGCGGGCGCGGGTGCGGTGCGGGCGCGACGGTGCGGTGCGGGCACTCGGGGTGGACGTCACAGGAGTCGGGCGCCGCCCTGGGGGGCGTGGTGCCCACCCGTTCCGCCCCAGCGGAACGACTGCCCACAACGTGGGCTCAGGCGGGGCGGCGGGCTTCGTCGACGAGGAGGACCGGGATGGCGTCCCGGACCGGGTAGGCGAGGCCGCAGTCGGGGGAGGTGCAGACCAGCTCGGGGGTCTCGTCCGCCGTGCGGTCGTTCAGCGGAGCGTGGCAGGCCGGGCAGGCCAGGATCTCCAGGAGGCCGGCTTCGAGCGGCATTGCGGTGTCCCTTCGTACCAAGTGATCGGTGCTGGTCAGCCTACCGCCGGGGGCGGGCGGACGCGGCTCGGCGAGCGGCGTCCGCCCGGCCCCGGCAGGGGGTCAGGAGGTGGCGCGGACGCGGGCGAGGACCTCGTCGCGGATCCTGGCCATGGTGGCCTCGTCGCGGGCCTCGACGTTGAGGCGGAGGAGGGGCTCGGTGTTGGACGGGCGGAGGTTGAACCACCAGTCGGCGGAGGTGACGGTGAGCCCGTCGAGCTCGTCGAGGGTGATGCCGTCCCGGTTCTCGTAGGCGGCCTTGATCTCGGCGGTCTTGGCGGTCTGGTCGGCGACGGTGGAGTTGATCTCGCCGGAGCCGGCGTAGCGGTCGTAGGAGGCGACCAGTTCGGACAGGGGGCCCTCCTGGCCGCCGAGGGCGGCGAGGACGTGGAGGGCGGCGAGCATGCCGGTGTCGGCGTTCCAGAAGTCCTTGAAGTAGTAGTGCGCCGAGTGCTCGCCGCCGAAGATCGCGCCGGTCTTCGCCATCTCCTCCTTGATGAAGGAGTGGCCGACGCGGGTGCGGACGGGGCTGCCGCCGTGTTCGCGGACGACCTCGGGGACGGACCAGGAGGTGATCAGGTTGTGGATGACCGTGCCGCCGGGGGTCTTGGCCAGTTCGCGGGCGGCGACGAGGGCGGTGATCGCGGAGGGGGAGACCGGCTCGCCGCGCTCGTCGACGACGAAGCAGCGGTCGGCGTCGCCGTCGAAGGCGAGGCCGAGGTCGGCGCCCTCGGCGCGGACGCGGGCCTGGAGGTCGACGATGTTCTTCGGGTCGAGGGGGTTGGCCTCGTGGTTCGGGAAGGTGCCGTCGAGTTCGAAGTACATCGGGACGGTGTCGAGCGGGAGGCCGGCGAAGACGGTGGGGACGGTGTGGCCGCCCATGCCGTTGCCGGCGTCGACGACGACCTTGAGCGGGCGGATCGCGGTGAGGTCGACGAGCGCCTTGAGGTGGGCGGCGTAGTCGGCGAGGGTGTCCCGCTCGGTGACGGTGCCGGGGGTGGCGGCGGCCTCGGGGGCGCCCTCCTCCAGCCAGCGCTCGGCGAGCTCGCGGATCTCGGAGAGGCCGGTGTCCTGGCCGACGGGGGCGGCGCCGGCGCGGCACATCTTGATGCCGTTGTACTGGGCCGGGTTGTGCGAGGCGGTGAACATCGCGCCGGGCAGACCGAGGCTGCCGGAGGCGAAGTACAGCTGGTCGGTGGAACAGAGCCCGATGAGGGTGACGTCGGCTCCGAGGCGGGCGGCGCCGCGCGCGAAGGCGCCGGAGAGGCCGGGCGACGAGGGGCGCATGTCGTGGCCGACGACGATGGCGTCGGCGCCGGTCACGCGGACGAAGGCGGCGCCGAAGAGTTCGGCGAGCTTCTCGTCCCACTGGTCCGGGACCACCCCGCGGACGTCGTACGCCTTCACGATCTGCGACAGATCGGCAGTCACGGATCCACCCTCCTGAGTTCTCGGCACGCGTGTGCGGTGCGTGTGCGGAACGCCAAAACTACCCGGAGTGGGCGGGAGGGCACGCGGACGGTGGCCTGTTGTGGCCCGAGTCGGACGCGTGTGGCGGTGGGGCGCCGGGGTGTCCGGGGCTCAGTTGTCGGGGGAGCGGAGGACGCGCAGGTGGCCCCGGCGGCCGACTTCCATGGGGTCGCCGCCGCGTCCGCCGGGCTTGCCGGCCTCGGCGGCGCGTTCCTGGGGGCGGGCGGCCTCGCGGACCGCGTTGGCCAGGGCCTCCAGGTCGTCGCCGCTGGGGCGGGTGGGGGCGGAGGCGTCGGAGAGCCGCACGACCTCCCAGCCGCGCGGGGCGGTGAGGCGCTCGCTGTGCTCGGCGCACAGGTCGTAGCAGTGGGGCTCGGCGTAGGTGGCGAGCGGGCCGAGGACCGCGGTCGAGTCGGCATAGACGTACGTCAGTGTCGCGACGGCAGGGCGGCCGCACGCGGTGCGCGAACAGCGACGTACAGGGCTCACGACGTTGGACGGTACCGCACTCTTGAGCGGGCCGCGACGACTCTCCCCCAGGTCACTCCACCGTGTCGCGGTGTGACGTCTGCCACCCCCCTTCGGGTGGCGGCCGTTCCGACCTGCGGCGAAGGGGGCGCAAGGGGGGTGGCACGGGGGGCGTTCCGGACAGGGAGGGGTGGGAATCCGGTCAGGTGCGGCCAGATGGCCGATCGCGAGGGGGTGCCGAATCGTTCCCCGGAGCGGCCGGAATGTTCAGGTTTCGACACCGGGCGGGGGCGGGAGGGGGCCGGACGCGGCGATCGGCGGGTCCGCGCCACCGTGCGGAGTGACCCAGGAGAGTTACGCTGCGTCAGTGATGGACACTCCTGTGCCGCCCGGTCAGCCGGGTCCCCCGCCCGGTTCCGGGGAGCCGTCGGCCGAGCCGCGGGTCCGCCGGCGCGACCGGCACGGCCGCGGGATGCGGGGGCCGGTCGCGCCGCCGCAGGTCCCGCTCTCCGTGAGCCGCGCGGACACCTTCCGCGATCTGGTGCTGGACTCGGTGGAGCGGCTGGAGCGGCGCTGGCCGCAGCTCCAGGACGTCGAGTTCATGATCATGGAGGTGCCGCCTGCGGTGTCGGGCGAGACGGTGCCGCTGGGCGGCTCGGTGCCGGCCGAGAAGCGGGAGCCCGCGAAGGTCGTCGTCTACCGGCGGCCGGTGGAGATCCGGTCCAAGAGCCGTGACGAGCGGGCGCTGCTGGTCCACGAGGTCGTGGTGGAGCAGGTCGCCGAGCTGCTGGGCCTCTCCCCCGAGTCGGTCGACCCCCGGTACGGGCAGGACTGACGGCCCGCCCGGACCGGGGTGCGCACCGGGGTCAGTCGTCGAGGACCGTCAGGTCCTGGCGGGCGGTGGGGACCCGGACGGTGCCCCGGTCGTCCACCAGCGTCTGGACGGTGAACATCGGGATGCCGTCCTCGGTGACGCTCAGGGTGCGCGCCGCGTAGACCGGCCCGCCGCCCGCGACGGGTTCGACGGTGACCGCGTAGGTGCCCTTGACGCCCTTCGGGGCGAGGTCGGTGAGGAGGGTCGTGGTGCCCGCCTTGAGGGAGACGGTGCGGGTGGCGGGGCTGCCGCCCTCCGTGCCGGCCGAGGCGGTGACCTTCACCTGGGCGGCCGCCTCGGGCGCGGTGAGCGTGAGGGCGGAGCCCTTGGGACGGTTGTCGGCGACGGTGGCGCGGTCGGTGACCGGGGCGGCGGCCGGGACGAAGGCCATCTCGGTGGCCGAGCCCTTGCCGCGGACGACCCGGAGCGCGGCCACGACCGGGACCTGCTTCTTGGGGTCGGTCGGGGTGAGCAGCAGGGCGGCGGGGGCTCCGCGGGTGAGGTCGGGCAGGTCGACGGAGGCGGTCATGCCGGACTTGACGTGCAGGGACTCGGCGGCGGTGGGGACGATCGTGCCGTTGGCGGTGACCAGCTGGATCTTCAGGTCGGCGTCGGCCTCGCCGGGGGCGAAGGCGACGAGGCGGACGCCGGTGGCGTCGCCGGGGATGCCGGGGAGGACCACGCGGGCCGCCGGGTCGGCGGAGGCGGCGAGCCAGTCGCTGCCCACGCCGTCGGCGGCGGAGCCGAGGGCGGCGCCGACGCGGCCGGTGCGGGTGGTGACGTGGGCCGTCAGGTTCTCCTGGGCGCCTTCGGCGAGGAGGGGGCCGAGGAGGACGGGGACGGTGGCGTGCGGGGGCACCTGGACGCCCTCGGGGATGGCGGTCTTCAGCTCGCCCTCGGGGCCGTACAGCTCGATGTCGGCGACGGCGAGGGTGTCGTCGGGGTTGGTGAGGTGGATGTAGTCGGCGCGGCCCTTGGCGGTGGAGGCGGCCGGGAACCAGAAGTCGGTGTCCGGGGCGGCGCAGTTCACCCCGAGGAGACCGCGGGCGGCGCCGGCCGGGACGAGGGTGGTCTGCTGCACGGTCCAGCCGGGGGCGAGGGTACCGGTGGCGGTGCCGGTGAGGCCGTGGCCGACGGCGCCGTCCGTCGCGACGGAGACGGGCTTGCCGGGGGTGGTGACGGAGGCGGGGGCCTTCGGGGCACCGGCCTTCTTGCCGGCGGGGGCGCTCGGGTTCTTGGCGATGCCGAGGACGGCGGTGGGCTTGGCGGCCGTGCCGCCGCCGGCGGGGGCCGGGGCGGCCGCGGTGCCGGGCGGGGTGTACGAGGTGACGAGCGTCTCGGCGATCTCGGAGGCGCTGGGGGCGGGGCAGAGCAGGCTGGTGCGCTCGACGGGGAGGCGGGCCGCCTGGGGGGCGGCGGCGGACGCGGCGGGATCGCCGGGGGCGGTCAGCGCGGCGAAGCCGGTGACGGCGGCGAGGGCGGTGGCGACCGCGATCAGGGAGAGGGTGGTGCGCTTCACTGGTTGCTGCTCCCGTCGGGACGCTGCTCGGTCTCGTGGCCCTGGCCGCCCTGCGGGTATCCGTAGTCGTAGCCGGCGGTGCCGTCGTAGGAGGGGTACGCCTGCGGGTCCCGGGGGTCGTAGCCCTGCGGGGCGCCCGGGTCGTAGCCCTGGGGGGCGGGGTGGCCGCCCTGGGGGTCGTAGCCCCGGTTCGGGTCGTAGCCCTGGTTCGGGTCGTACTCCCGGCCCTGGTCGTAGCCTCGGTTCGGGTCGTAGCCCTGGTTCGGGTCGTACTCCCGGCCCTGGTCGTAGCCCTGCCCGGGGTACGCGTACGCCTGCTGCTGGTACGGGTCGGCGTACTCCTGGGCGTAGCCCTGCTGGTCGTACGAGGGGGCGTACTGCTGCGGGGCGTGGGCCGGGTCCTGGCCCGCGGTGTCCCAGGCGTCGGCTTCGGCGGTCCGGCGGGCGGGGACGGCGGCGGGCTCGGCGTCGGGGGCGGCGGGCCACGCCTCGGTGCCGTCGGTCTCGGCGGCGGTCGCGGCGGCCGCCTCTGCCTCGGCGGCGGCGCGCAGCCGGCGGGCGCGGCGGCCGTCGCCGTCGGTGGCCTGGGCCGGGATGGCCGTCTCCTCCTCGGGCAGGTCGTCGTCGATCTCGCGGCGGCGGCCGGGCAGGGCGAGGACGACGAGGACGACGGCGAGGCCGAGCTGGGTCCAGATCCAGGCGGTGTGGGCGAGGGGCTCGTCGTAGGTGAGGTCGAGGCGGCCGCCGGCGGCGGGGAGCTGGAAGCCCTGGGCCCAGCCGTCGACGGTGGTCGGGGTGAGCGCGGTGCCGTCGAGGGTGGCGGTCCAGTTCTCGTCGGCGCGGTCGGCGATGCGCAGGACGCGGCCCGTGGGGCCCGCGGGGACGTCGGCGTGGGCCTCGACGGGGCCGGCGGGGACGGGGACGGGGAGGGCGGCGCCCTCCGCGGCGGCGTCCGCGGCGCCGGCCTTGGCGGCGGGCGGGACGATCATCACCCGGGCGATCTCGCGGTCGACCCGCCAGAGCGCGGCGCCGTCGAGCTGGCTGAGGCGGGAGAGGCCGGGGGTGGTGTCGAGGACGCGGCTCATCTGGCGCGGCGAGCCGTCCTTCACCAGCAGGTACCGGATGGCGAAGGCGCTGAGTTCCCGGGTCTGGTCGGCGCCGGAGCCGGCGACCAGCTTGGCGACGACGGCGTCGAGGCGCGGGTCGGGCTCGGCGGTGCCGGTCAGTTCGGCGTCGCCGAGGCGGGCGCCGGAACCGCGGACCAGGGTGTAGTCGACCGCGCCGGGCGAGGTACCGGAGAGCACCAGGGTGCGGGGCTGGTCCTCCTGGCCGCTCTCCTCGGCGACGAAGGCGGGGACCTGGACGGGGTCGCGGCGGGTCAGCGGACCGTCGGCGCCGCCGATCATCCAGCCGGCGGCGGCGACGGCGGGGCCGAGGGCGCAGGCGAGGGCGATCAGGGCGGCGACGGGCTGGCGCCAGCCGAAGCCGTGGGCGGCGACGCGGGTGCGGCCGCCCTCGGCGCCGAGCATGCCGGCGGCGATGAGGGCGGCGCCGTAGACGAGGGTGGCGGGGCCGGCCCAGCCGGTGCCGCCGGCGCCGTTGGACAGGGCGGCGAAGAGGAGGCCGGCGAGGGCGGCGGTCCAGGCGGCGAGGACGGCGAGGCGGCGCTCCTCGCGCAGGAGCGCGGCGAGCGCGGCGAGGACCAGGCCGAGGAGGAGGAGTCCGCCGGTGGTGCCGGGGCCGCCGGGGCTGCTCGCGAGCAGGTCGACGGCGGAGGCGGTGCCGGTGCGCAGGTCGAGGCCGGCCTCGTGGAGGAAGGCGGAGGGGTCGGTCAGCAGGGAGAGCGACCAGGGGGCCAGGGCGAGGATCGGGGTGCCGACGGCGGCCAGGAAGCGGAGCCCGTAGGCGGTGATGTCGTCGCGGCGGACGGCGAGGACGCCGAGGCCGAGGAGGACCGCGAGCGGCCACACGACCGGGGTGAAGGCGGTGGTGACGGTGAGCAGCAGCGCGTAGGCCCAGGTGGCGCGCCAGCTGCCGCGGTCGGGGCGGTGGAAGCCGTGGGCGGCGACGGCGGCGCGGGCCGTGGGCGGGAGGAGGACGGCGAGGACCGCGGTGCCGAGCCGGCCGGTGGCGAGGGCGCCGGTGGCGGCGGGCAGGAAGGCGTAGGCGACGGCGCCCCAGGCGAGCAGGAGGCGGGAGCCGACGAGGCCGCGGGCCGAGAGGTAGGCGGTGAAGCCGGCGAGCGGGACCGAGCAGACGAGCAGGACGGTCAGCGCGGTGGAGGTGGAGCCGAGGAAGAGCGCGGAGAGCGCGGCGAGGATGCCGAGGTAGGGCGGGGCGCTCTGGGTGCCGCCGGTGCCGAGGGTGTGCCACGCGTCCGCGTAGCGGCCCCACAGGTCGGAGACGGTGTCGGGGGCGGGCAGCAGGACGCCGCCGGCGAGGGAGCCGCCTGCGAAGAGGTTGCGGCAGGCGACGAGGGAGACGACGAGGAGGAGGGCGAAGAGGACCGGTCCCGGCTTGCGGGCGATCTTCTTCAGGCGGGCGAACTGCTCGATCTCCAGGAAGTCGGCGTCGTCGCCGCCGGGGCCGGACTCGACGGCGCCGTGGCGGGAGCCGGAGTCGGAGTCGTCGGCGCCGAAGTGGGAGGCGAGCTGTTCGGCGGCGGCGCGGACGGTGGCGCCGGGCGGCGGGAAGAGGGGCCGGAGTTCGGCCGCCGGGATCTCGGGGTTCTTGCGCCGCTTGCGGGCGGCGAGGACCTTCTCGGGCCGCAGCAGGGTGGCGAGCAGGCCCATGATCTCGTCGACGGCCTGGCCGGGGGCCTTGCCGACGAGGAGGCCGAGGGTGCGCAGGACGGTGCCGAGGACGAGCCGGAGGAAGACGTAGGGGAGGGCGCGGCCGGAGGAGTTGGCCAGCAGGGTGTAGACGGCGGCGGCCTTGTCGACGCGGTGCGGGCTGGCGGCGGTGCGGCCGGCGCAGTCGACGGAGCGGCGCTCGCGGGCGGAGGCCTCGGCGTGCCGCAGGACGGCGTCGGGGGCGACGAGGACGCGGTGGCCGGCGGAGTGGGCGCGCCAGCAGAGGTCGACGTCGTCGCGCATGAGGGGCAGGCGGCGGTCGAAGCCGCCGAGCTCCTCGAAGACGTCGCGGCGGATCAGCATGCCGGCGGTGGAGACGGAGAGGACGGGGCGGATCTGGTCGTGCTGGCCCTGGTCCTGCTCGCGGCGGTCGAGGCCGGTCCAGCGGCGGCCGCTGCGGGCGATCGTGACGCCGGCTTCGAGGAGCTGCTTGCGGTCGTACCAGCCGCGCAGCTTGGGGCCGATGACGGCGGCGTACGCGTCGGAGTCGGCGACGCGCAGGAGTTCGGCGAGGGCGCCGGGCTCGGGGGCGCAGTCGTCGTGCAGCAGCCAGAGCCACTGGACCGGCTCGCCGTGCGGGAGGTCGGGGAGGTCGTAGGCCTCGTCGTTCCAGGTCCGGCTGACGGGGTCCCAGCCGCTGGGGCGCTTGAGGTAGGGCAGGTCCTCGGGTCCGAGCAGGGGTGCGGTGCGGACGGCCTCGTCGACGGCGGCGCCGAAGCCGGTGCGGCGCGCGAGGTGCAGGACGCGGTCGGCGCCGACGGCTTCGGCGACGAGCTGCGCGGACTCGTCGGCGCTGCCGGTGTCGGCGGCGATCACGCCCTGCACCGGGCGCTCCTGGGCGAGCAGCCCGGAGAGCGCGTCGGGCAGCCAGCGGGCTCCGTCGTGGGTGACGAGCACGGCGGTGACGACGTGCCTGGGGAACTCAGGAGTTGAGGACATCGAGCTACGGGCCCTCCGGCCGGGGTCGCCCGCGGTGGGGCGTGGGAGCGGCTTGGACGGAGGCCCACACTAGTGGCTGCGGGCGCGGGGGCCGGTCGGCGCGGGTCCCGGGGGCGGGCGTGGGGGCCGGTCGGCGCGGGTCCCGGGGACGGGTGCGGGACCGGTCGGCACAGGTCCCCGGGGCGAGGGGGCGCCGCCTTGGGGTGGCTTGGCCGTCCGTTTCTGCCCGAGGGCCTCGTGCAGGGGTTCCGGGTGGAGCGGGCGGCCGCGGCCGGGAACGGGAACGGTCCGCCGCTGCGTGATGCAGGGGCGGACCGTGGGGGTTTTCGGGAGGGTCTTCGGCGGGGGCGGTTTCCGGCCGCTCCGCGCGTCAGACCGCCGCCTTCTTGAGCCGGCGTCGCTCCCGCTCGGAGAGGCCGCCCCAGATGCCGAAGCGCTCGTCGTTCTGGAGCGCGTACTCCAGGCATTCGGAGCGGACTTCGCAGGCGAGGCAGACCTTCTTGGCCTCTCGGGTCGAGCCGCCCTTCTCGGGGAAGAAGGACTCGGGGTCGGTCTGGGCGCACAGCGCGCGCTCCTGCCAGCCGAGTTCCTCGTCCGCGTCCTCGACCAGCAGTTCCTGGAACAACTCGGTCATCTGCGCCCCTCGTCTGTCTGTGCGTCCCGTGATGTCGCCGTGATCGAAACGGCCGAACGACACGAGTGAAATTACAAGTTCGTGCTCTGTGCGAGTCAAGCCGAGATCTGCTATTGGGCCCGGTATTCACTCTGCGGAACCAAGCCTATGCGGAAAGTGTTCAAATCACCAAAAAACGTGACACATGCCATCGGCCGATCCCGCGGTGTCGTGCCTCCGTCCAGAAGGACGTGCGAGGCGTGGATCTTGTTGCGATCCGGCCGGGGAAGCGATCCGGATCACAGTCCGGTCACGGACGGTGTCCGCCGCGACCCACGCGCCCCGGCCCGACGTTGCGCCATCTTGCCTGGTCCGGGGCTGAACAAACCTTTCTCCGGGCACAGTAACCGGATGAGGTGAAACATTACCCCCAAATCGGGCATTGAGTTGACAGTCGGGTACCCCTCCCGCCACTTTGGTGGCATGCCAGCGACCGCAGCGCCCTCCGCGACCCACGCCCGTGGGTTCCGCCGCGCTGTCCAGGCGCGCTGTTGCTGTTGCTGTTCCAGCTGTTGATGCCATCGCGCTCCGGCTGCCTCTCCCAGCGTCACCCTGCGTCACCCGCGTCACCTCTCTGCCCTCCCGGCCGTGACCCCCTCACCGCATCTCCGTTTCTGCTGAGGAAAAACCCCCCGCCATGAACATGGACAGCGACCTCCAGATCGCCGGCGACCTCATGGAGGTCCCGCACCTGCTCCAGCCCGAGCGCGAGCACCCCGTCACCGTCGCCGAGTTCGCCGGCCTCGCCCGCGAGATCGCCGCCGACCCCGCCCAGTGGGCCCCGCACGTCGAGTACGACGCCACCACCCGCTGGTACCACCGCCTGCGCACCGGGCCCGGCTACGAGGTGTGGCTGCTCTCCTGGGTGCCCGGACAGGGCAGCGGCCTCCACGACCACGGCCGGTCCTCCGGCGTCCTCGCCGTCCTCCAGGGCGAGTTGACGGAGCGTACGGACCGGGGCGTGCGCGCCCTGCGGCCCGGCACCCAGCGGGTCTTCGCCCCCGGATACGTCCACGAGGTCTCCAACGACTCGCTGGAGCCGGTCGTCAGCCTCCACGTCTACTTCCCCGGCCTGACCGAGATGCCGATGCACGAGTCCATGCACGAGGCGCTCCAGGGCCAGTGCGCCCCGGACGCCGCACGCCCGGTGACCGCCTGACAGACTGCGTGCATGCGCATTGTGGTTCTGGCCGGCGGCATCGGTGGTGCCCGTTTCCTTCGCGGTCTCCAGCAGGCCGTCCCGGACGCGGAGATCACGGTCGTCGGCAACACCGGTGACGACATCCATCTCTTCGGGCTGAAGGTCTGCCCCGACCTGGACACGGTGATGTACACCCTCGGCGGTGGCATCCACGAGGAACAGGGCTGGGGCCGCGCGGACGAGACCTTCGCCGTCAAGGAGGAACTGGCCGCCTACGGGGTCGGGCCCGAGTGGTTCGGCCTCGGCGACCGGGACTTCGCCACCCACATCGTCCGCACCCAGATGCTCGGCGCCGGCTACCCGCTGAGCGCCGTCACCGAGGCGCTCTGCGCCCGCTGGCAGCCGGGCGTGCGGCTGCTGCCGATGTCCGACGACCGCGTCGAGACGCACGTGGCGATCGAGGTCGACGGCGAGCAGCGGGCCGTGCACTTCCAGGAGTACTGGGTGAAGCTGCGCGCCTCCGTCGACGCGAAGGCCGTCGTGGCGGTCGGCGCGGAGGCCGCGAAGCCCGCGCCGGGCGTCCTGGAGGCGATCGCCGCGGCCGACATCGTCCTCTTCCCGCCGTCCAACCCGGTCGTCAGCGTCGGCACCATCCTCTCCGTGCCCGGCATCCGCGAGGCGGTCGCCGCCGCCCCGGCGCCGGTCGTCGGCCTCTCCCCCATCGTCGGGGACGCCCCCGTGCGCGGCATGGCCGACAAGGTCCTCGCGGCGGTCGGCGTCGAGTCGACGGCGGCGGCCGTGGCCCTCCACTACGGCTCCGGCCTCCTCGACGGCTGGCTGGTGGACACCGTGGACGCGGGCTCCGTCGCCGGCGTCGAGGCCGCGGGGATCGCCTGCCGTGCCGTCCCGCTGATGATGACCGACGTGGACGCCACCGCCGACATGGCGCGGGCCGCGCTCGCGCTCGCCGAGGAGGTGCGCCGGTGACGGCGGCGCCCTCGTACCGGGTGTGGGGGCTGACCGGACTGCCCGAGGTGGCGCCCGGCGACGACCTGGCCAAGCTGATCGCGTCCGTCTCCCCCGGCCTGGAGGACGGGGACGTCCTGCTGGTCACCTCCAAGATCGTGAGCAAGGCGGAGGGGCGGATCGTCGCCGCCGACGACCGCGAGGAGGCCATCGACGCCGAGACCGTGCGGGTGGTGGCGCGGCGCGGCACCCTCCGCATCGTCGAGAACCGGCAGGGCCTCGTCATGGCCGCGGCCGGGGTCGACGCCTCCAACACCCCGGCCGGGACGGTGCTGTTGCTGCCGGAGGACCCGGACGGGTCGGCGCGGCGGATCCGGGCCGGGCTGCGCGAGGCGCTGGGCGTCGACGTCGGCGTCGTCGTCACCGACACCTTCGGGCGGCCCTGGCGCTCCGGGCTGACCGACGTGGCGATCGGCGCGGCCGGGGTGCGGGTCCTGGACGACCTGCGGGGCGCCACCGACTCCCACGGCAACGAGCTGAACGCCACCGTCGTCGCCACCGCCGACGAACTCGCCGCCGCCGGCGACCTGGTGAAGGGCAAGGCCACCGGCGTGCCCGTCGCCGTCGTGCGCGGCCTGCCGCACGTGGTGGGCGGGGACGAGGAGCCGGGGGCGCGGGCGCTGGTGCGCTCCGGCGCGGACGACATGTTCCGCCTCGGCACCTCGGAGGCCGTACGCGAGGCGGTGACGCTGCGGCGGACCGTACGGGAGTTCACCGACGACCCCGTCGACCCCGGGGCGGTGCGGCGCGCGGTCGCCGCGGCCGTCACCGCGCCCGCCCCGCACCACACCACCCCGTGGCGGTTCGTCCTCCTGGAGTCCCCGGAGTCGCGGCTGCGGCTGCTCGACGCGATGCGGGACGCGTGGATCGCGGACCTGCGGCGGGACGGCAGGTCCGAGGAGTCCGTCGCGAAGCGGCTGCGGCGCGGGGACGTGCTGCGCAACGCGCCCTACCTCGCCGTGCCCTGCCTCGTCATGGACGGCTCGCACCACTACGGCGACCCGCGCCGGGACGCCGCCGAGCGCGAGATGTTCGTCGTCGCGGCCGGCGCGGGCGTGCAGAACTTCCTCGTCGCGCTGGCCGGGGAGCGGCTGGGCTCGGCCTGGGTCTCCTCGACGATGTTCTGCCGGGACGTCGTACGGGACGTGCTCGGGCTGCCGGAGGACTGGGACCCGATGGGGGCGGTGGCCATCGGGCGCCCCGCGGGGGAGCCGGGGCGGCGGCCGGCGCGGCTCGCCTCGGACTTCGTCGAGGTGCGCTGACGCGGAGCCGCCGGCGCGTGCGGCCGCCCGCCTCCCTCAGAGGCGGGTGATGTCGTTCGGTGCCAGCCGGGGCGCCCGGCGGGGCGGGGTGCGGCCGCTGAGGAGGATCAGCCGGGCGGCCCGGTGGCGCTGGCCCGCGTAGGGGGCCAGGAGCTCCAGCATCGTCGCGTCGTCGGCGGTGCGGTCGCCCGCCAGGGCCCAGCCGACGATGCCCGGGAGGTGGAGGTCGCCCGTGGTGACCTCGTCGGGGGCGCCGTTGCTGCGCTGGATCGTCTCGGCGGAGGTCCAGGGGCCGATGCCGGGGATCAGCTCCAGGCGTCTGCGGGCCTCCGGGGGCGGCAGGTGCGCGGCCTCCTCCAGGCGGGGGGCCACGCGCGCGGCGCGGACGACGGTGGCGGCGCGCTTGCCGTCGACGTTCGCGCGGTGCCACTCCCAGGACGGGATCCTCGCCCAGGTGCGGGCGTCCGGCATCACGTGGAGGCCGTCGGGCACCGGGCCCGGGGCCGGTTCGCCGTACCGCCGGACCAGCCGGCGCCAGGAGCCGTACGCCTCCGTCGTCGTGACCTTCTGCTCCAGGACGGACGGGATCAGGGACTCCAGGACCAGGCCCGTGCGGGTGAGGCGGAGGCCGGGGCGGCGGCGGTGGGTCGCGAGGAGGAGCCGGTGGCGGGGGACGAAGGCGGCGGGGTCGTCCTCGGCGCCGAGGAGGGCCGGGAGGTGGGCGTCCAGCCAGGCCGCGCCCGGGCCGTACGTGTCCGCCGTCACCCCGTCGCCGGTGGCCCTGACGCGGAGTGTGCCCGGGCCCTCCGGGGTGCGGCTGGCGCGCCAGATCGAGCCGTCGTCCGTGACGCGGAAGGTGGGGTCGTGGGGGCCCCTGCGAAGGGGGCCGAGGACGAGGCCGAGGTCCGGCCGTTCCGGCGGCAGGCCGAGGTCGCCGCCGCGGAGGGTGGTGCGGGTGGGTTTCGGGGCGAAGCGGCCGGCCATGCGTACGAGCGTAGCCGGGGCGGGACGGCGGGACGGGCGGACGGGCGAGGGGGCGGTCTCCCGGACCGCCCCTCACGGGTCACCTGGCCGCCCCCTCGCGGGTCACTGGTCCGAGCTGAAGCGGACCGTGCCGGCGGGGAGGGTGGCGTCGCACCAGATGCGGATGCCGTCGCGGAGTTCGTTGTCGGGGCCCACGTGGGCCCCGTCGCCGATGACCGCGCCGGTGAGGACCGAGCGGGCTCCGATGCGGGCGCCCGCGCCGATGAGGGAGTCGGTGACGACCGCGCCCGGTTCCACCGTGGCGCCGGCCAGGAGGGTGGAGCCCGTGACGCGGGCGCCCTCGCCCACGGTCGCGTTCGCGCCGACCACCGTGCCGCCGGTCACCTTGGCGTCGGGGGCCACCCGGGCCGAGGGGAGGATCAGGCGGTCGCCGCAGCGGCCGGGGACGGCCGGGGAGGGGGCGCGGCCCAGGACCAGGTCGGCGGAGCCGCGGACGAAGGCCTGCGGGGTGCCGAGGTCCAGCCAGTACGTGGAGTCGACCATGCCCTGGAGGTGGGCGCCGGCGGCGAGGAGTTCGGGGAAGGTCTCGCGCTCGACGGAGACCGGGCGGCCGGTGGGGATCGAGTCGATGACCGAGCGGCGGAAGACGTACGCGCCGGCGTTGATCTGGTCGGTGACGATCTCCTCGGGGGTCTGCGGCTTCTCCAGGAAGGCCGTCACCCGGCCCGTGTCGTCGGTGGGGACCAGGCCGAAGGCCCGCGGGTCCTCGACTCGCGTGAGGTGGAGGGAGACGTCGGCGCCGGAGTCTGCGTGGGTGGCCACCAGGGCGCGGATGTCGAGGCCGGTGAGGATGTCCCCGTTGAAGATGAGGACCGGGTCGTCGGGGCCCGAGTGGAGGCGGGAGGCGACGTTGCGTATCGCGCCGCCGGTGCCGAGCGGTTCCTCCTCCGTCACGTACTCCAGGCTCAGGCCGAGGTCGGAGCCGTCGCCGAAGTGCGGCTCGAAGACCTCGGCGAGGTAGGAGGTGGCGAGCACGATGTGCTCGACGCCGGCGGCCTTGGCCCGGGCCAGCTGGTGCGTCAGGAAGGGGACGCCGGCCGCCGGGACCATGGGCTTGGGCGTGTTGACCGTGAGCGGTCGCAGCCGGGTGCCCTTGCCCCCGACCAGGAGGATCGCCTCTGTCACGTGTCGTCTCTGCTTCCTGCTTCGGGGCCGGTCAGCGCGCCCGTCTCGGTCGTCCGTGCGATATGACCGGTCAGTTTATGCAGATGGTTGCCTCCGTGCTCCCTCAACGCCGACCCTGGTACTTCGCCGAGGAGGCGCGGGCGGCTCCGAGCTTGCCGTAGAGGCGGACGCCGGGGCACTCCGTGGCGAAGCCGTCGCGGTGTCCGGCAATGGTGTGGAAGCGGACCTTGCGACCCTTCTTGTACAGGTTGCCGCCGCCGGAGACGAGGGTCTGGGTGCCCTTGGGGTCGATGCCGTGGAGCCCGAGTTTCCAGGCCGTGAGGCGGGCGACGGCGGTCACGACGGCGGCCGGCGGGGTGGTGCTGCTGAAGGTGCCGAGGACGGCGATGCCCATGCTGTTGGTGTTGAAGCCGAGGGTGTGCGCGCCGAGGACCGGCTTCGCCACTCCCCCGGCGCGGCCCTCGTAGATGTTCCCGCACTTGTCGACGGCGAAGTTGTAGCCGAAGTCACGCCAGCCGCTGCTCTTCACGTGGTAGCGGTAGATGCCGCGCAGCACGGAGGGGGCCTGGCCGCACGTGTAGTTGTTGCCGGTGGCGCTGTGGTGGACGAAGGCCGCCTTGATCGTCTTGGTGTAGACGAAGCCCTTCTCGCGGATCCTCTCGTCGGCGCCCCATCCCTTGCGGGTGATGATCCTGGGGCGGGGGCCGATGTACGGCTTCTTCGCCGCTTGCGCCTGCCCGGCGGCCGGCCGCGCCGGCTCGGCCGCCGCCGCGTGGACCGGGGCGGCCACCGCCTCGTCCCCCGCCGAGGCCGGGATCGCGGCCGAGCCGTACGGCGCCGGTCCGCTGTTCGCGCTGCCGGCGGCGGCCTCCGCGGCGGTCAGGGCGGCGGGCGGGGCCATCGCCCGGGTGCCGGGGGCCGGGGGCGGGGCCGGGTCCTCGCCCGGGTCGACGAGTTCGACGCGGAGCCCGGCCGGGAGCGGGGCCGTCCCCGCGCGGTCCGCCGCGGCGCCTTCCGGCGTGTCCCCCGCCGCGCCTTCCCGCGTGCCTTCCTCCGCGCGTACGCGGATCTCGACGCCGTCCGAGTCGCCGACCCAGAGCGGGGCGGTGGAGCCGCGGAGGGTGCCGGTGGCGCCCTCGGCCGACTCCGGGTCGGCGCCGTGCTCCTCGTTGTGGGTCTCGACGTCCTGCCACGGCGACCAGACGCCGTCGGCGGTGGCGCGGGTGCGGACCTGGACGATGCCGTGCAGCTCCGCCGCCGGGTCGTCCCAGACCACGCCGACGAGCGAGAAGGGCCTGACGTCCCGTCGGCCCAGGCCCCGCTCCCGTACGGCGCCGGGGTCGCCGAAGGAGCGCACGGAGGCGCCCAGCGGGCGCAGCGGCAGCGACTGGGTGGAGCCCGGCAGCTCGTCCTGGGCCGGTGGCAGGGCGTTCGCCGCCGGGCGCGCGGTGGCCGTCGCGGGGGCGACGAGGATGACCGGCAGGGCGAGCGCGGTCGCGCAGGCGACGGCGATCGAGGAGGCGAGTGAGGCACGCATGGGCCGATCGTGCGGAGCGGACGGGCGGGGCGCGCGGCGGGCGGCGGGCGGAACCGGCCGGCGCGTCGGGCCGACCGGAGGACACCGTCACCGGTTCGGCCCAGGGCGGCGCGCCGGCCCGCGTACCCTGTGCGGCGTGAACGCCAGCGACCGCACCCCCGCCGACCTGCTGCGATCCGCGCTCGCCGCGGACCCCGCCCGCCCTCTGGTCACCTACTACGACGACGCCACCGGTGAACGGGTGGAATTGTCCGTCGCCACCTTCGCCAATTGGGTGGCGAAGACGGCCAACCTCCTCCAGGGCGAGCTGTCCGCCGAGCCCGGCGACCGGCTCGCGCTGCTGCTGCCCGCGCACTGGCAGACCGCCGTCTGGCTGCTCGCCTGCTCCTCCGTCGGGGTGACGGCCGAACTGGGCGGCGATCCCGCGGACGCCGACCTGGTGGTGGCGGGGCCGGACGCGCTGGAGGCGGGCCTCGCCTGCTCCGGGGAGCGGATCGCGCTCTCCCTGGCGCCGCTGGGGCGCCGCTTCCCCGTCCCGCCCGCCGGGTACGCGGACTACGCGGTCGAGGTGCCGGGCCAGGGCGACCGCTTCGCGCCGTTCGCGCCGGTGGACGCGGACGCGCCGGCCCTCGTCGTCGACGGTACGGAACGCAGCGGCGCGCAGCTCGTCGAGCAGGCCCGGCTCGACGCCGCCCGGCTCGGGCTCGGCCCCGGCTCGCGGCTGCTGTCCGGGCTGCCGTACGAGGGCTGGGAGGGCCTGTCCGCGGGGCTGTACGCGCCGCTGGCCGCGGGCGGCTCCGTGGTGCTGTGCCGGCACGTGGACGCGCTGGCGCCGGAGTCCCTGGAGAAGCGGATCGAGAGCGAGCGGGTGACGGCCACGGCGCTCTGACGGCGGCCGGTCGGGGCCGGACGGGGCGGCCGGCGCGCGGCGTTCGCGCGTCCGTCGCGTCCGGTGCACCCGTTCGGCCGATCGACGCGCCGCGTACCCGCGACCGTACGGCGAGTCCGGTACATGATCGGCGCGGGGGGAGTCGTCTCCTCCGTACAACCCCGCGTCGGGCTCGGCCGTCTCCTTCTGCGAACGCCGGGCGCCCGACGCGCCCGAGACGCCCCGAAGGACGGACTGACGACGTGACGGACCGCGCTGGCACGCCCGCCGAACCGGACCCGGAACCGGAGCGGGAGACGGAGTCCGCCGCCGCCGAAGAGCCCGACGGCTCCGACGGCTCCGGGGACTCCGAGGACTCCGGGGAGGGATCCTCCGGCGCGCCCGCGAAGCCCCGGCGGCACTGGCTGCGGTGGACGGCGCTCGGCGTCTCGGTCGTACTGCTCGGCGCGGCCGGGACCGGCTGGTGGTTCTACCGGAAGCTCGACGACAACATCACCACGGACACCACCGCGGCGGACGAGCTGCGCCGGTACGAGAAGGAGCGCCCGACCGCCGTCGCGTCGGCCGCCCGGAACATCCTCCTGATCGGCTCGGACACCCGTTCCGGCGAGGGGAACCGCGAGTACGGCCGGGACAAGGGCACCCAGCGCTCGGACACGGTGATCCTGCTGCACCTGGCGGCCGACGAGTCGGGCGCGACGGCCGTGTCGATCCCCCGGGACCTCATGGTGACGATCCCGAGCTGCGCCCGGACCGAGGGGGGCGGCCGGACCCGGGAGCGGCTGGCGCAGTTCAACTGGTCGTTCGAGTGGGGCGGGACGGCGTGCACGATCCGCACCGTCGAGAAGCTGACCGGGATCCGGGTCGACCACCACATGGTGATCGACTTCCGGGGCTTCAAGAAGATGGTGGACGCGGTGGACGGGGTCGAGGTCTGCCTCAAGGAGCCGGTGGACGACGGCGACGCCAAGCTGAAGCTGCCGGCGGGCCGGCAGACGCTGGACGGCGAGCAGGCGCTGGGCTTCGTCCGGGCCCGGAAGTCGCTGGGGAACGGCAGCGACACCGAGCGGATGGACCGGCAGCAGATGTTCCTGGGCGCGCTGGTCAACAAGGTGCAGAGCGACGGGGTGCTGCTGAACCCGGCGAAGCTGTACCCCGTGCTCGACGCGGCGACGAAGTCCATCACCACGGACCCGGGGCTCGACTCGCTGCGGGACCTGTACGAGCTGGCGCGGACGATGCGGTCCATCCCGACGGAGAAGGTCCAGTTCCTGACGGTGCCGCGGCGCCCGTACACGTACAACGCGAACCGGGACGAACTGGTACAGCCCGCCGCGAGCGAGCTGTTCCGGCAACTCCGGGAGGACAGACCGGTCGTGGTGACCCCGGCGGAACCGGACGGGGGCGCGGACGCATCCTCCGACGGGAAGCCCGACGATCCCGACGACGCGGACACGCCCGTGCCGAGCTCGACGCCCACCTTCACGGGGCGGAACGCGGCCGAAGGGGTGTGCTCGTAGCGCCGCGGGGGGCGAACGGGTAAAGCGGGGCCCAAGGGGGGACGGGGGGCGATGTGGTTTGAGCAAAAATGCCCGGTTGTAAGGGGCGTGGAATTTGTCACGGACGTCGCCCCACGCTGAACTGGGCGGATAGTGTGACGCGATCCGGTGCACCCCGACCGTGTGGTCGCACTCAGCCAAGGATCGAACGACCGAGTGGCGCTCACAGGGGGAGGCGCCCCGCGTGGCACCGACGGAGGACAGGAACCGTGGACGCGCACAGCCGTGGACGGGCGGACGAGATCGACCCCGCCGACCAGTGGGTGCTCAACCCGCAGACCGGCAACTACGAACTGCGACTGGACCACTCCGCTGGGCAGTCGCCGGCCGGGGAAGCCCACTCCGGTAGCACCGGTTCCGGTACCACCGGTCCCCGTACCCGCTCCGCGGCCCGGCCAACCGCCCCGGCCGAGAATCCCGTCCCCGGCCAGCGGCGCCGCCGCCAGGCCGACCAGGACGGCCGGGAGGGCGCGGCGGGTCCGGCCCGCGGCGGCCGCGTGCCGCCGCAGAGCCGGCGCAAGCGCAAGCAGGGCACCGGCCGCAAGAAGAAGGTCCTGCTGTGGACCGGCGGCACGATGGCCTTCGTCCTCGTGGGCGGGGCGGTCGGCGTGTACGCCCTCTACAACAAGCTCAACAACAACATCGAGGTCGTCGAGGTCGTCGGCAAGAACAAGAACGCCGGCTTCCGCAAGGGCGAGGCGTTCAACATCGTCCTCATCGGCACCGACAAGCGGACCGGCGCGGGCAACTCGGGCTACGGCGACAAGAACAGCCCGGGCCACGCCGACACCACGATCCTCTTCCACGTCTCCAAGGACCGGACGAACGCCACCGCGCTCTCCATCCCGCGCGACCTGAAGACGAACATCCCCGAGTGCCAGACCAAGGTCGGCAACGAGATCAAGACGATCCCCGCCGAGACCGACGTCCGCTTCAACGTGAGCCTCGGGCAGAACGGCCGCGACCCCGGCTGCGTCATGCGCACCGTCGAGGAGCTGACCGGCGTCGAGGTCGACCACTTCATGATGGCCGACTTCAACGCGGTCAAGGAGATGACGACGGCCGTCGGCGGCGTGAAGGTCTGCGTCGAGAAGGCGGTCGACGACCCCAAGTCGCACCTGAAGCTGCCCGCGGGCGAGTCGGTCGTCCAGGGCGAGCAGGCCCTCGCCTTCGTCCGCACCCGGCACAGCTTCGGCAACGAGAGCGACCTCGACCGCATCAAGGTCCAGCAGCAGTTCCTCGGCTCGATGATCCGTCAGATGAAGTCCGACGACACGCTGACCGACCCGACCAAGCTGTACGACCTGGCGAACGCCGCCACCAACGCCCTCACCGTCGACGCGGGGATAGGGTCGCTCACCAAGCTCCAGGGCCTGGCCGGCGAGCTGTCCTCGGTCGACACCAAGAACATCGCGTTCGCGACGCTGCCGGTCATCGACAACCCCGCCGAGAAGATCAAGGCGACGGTCGTCCCGCACCCGACCAAGGCGCCGCAGCTCTTCGCGATGCTGCAGAACGACACCTCGCTCACCGAGGTGAAGAAGAAGGAGCAGGCCGCCAAGAGCGCCCAGGCGAAGGCCCAGGCGGCGCTCCTGGAGGGCGAGCGCGCCCCCTCCGCCGAGGTCCGCGTCGACGTCTACAACGGCAGCGGCGTGCAGGGCGGAGCCCAGGCGACCATCAACTGGCTCCAGAACGAGCAGGGCGTCCTGCGCTCGACCAACAAGAGCAACGCCCCCGAGAAGGCGGCGAAGACGACCCTGGAGTACGCGCCGAACCAGGCCGATCAGGCCCGCGCGCTCGCGGACATGATGGGCCTGCCGGCGACGGCACTGAAGAAGGGAACGGTCGACGCCGCGGAGCGCGAGCCCATGACGCTCGTCCTCGGCGCCGACTTCAAGGGCGCGGGGGTGCCCATCACCGGACCGGCAAAGGCGCCGAAGGATCTGGGAGAAGTAGCAGCGGACAAGCAGGTGTGCGCGAAGTGACCCGGAAACACCGGAGTGCTGCGCGCGCCTGACCGAAGAGGGGACCTGGGGTGGGACAGAACAGCGTGCGACGGGAGGGGACGCGGCCGAGCGTTCCGCACGCCCGAGAACGGGGCTGGGACGACGAGCTGCACGGCGCCGGTGAGGCCACCGGCGCCGGCGGCGGAGCGGACGCGTCCGTACCGGCTCCGGCCGGCCGCGCCGCGCGCCGGCGCGGGGCGGGCGGTTCCGGCGGCGGCGACGCGACGGGCGCCGCCGCGTCCGGCGCCGGCGGCCGCGCGGCCGCCCGCAAGCAGGCCAAGAAGGCCGGCAAGCGGAAGGTGCTGCGCTGGTCGGCGATCGCGGTGGCGGTGGTGGTGCTCGGAACGGCGGGCGCCGGCTACGCGTACTACGAGCACCTGAACAGCAACATCCGCAGCGGCGGCCGCGCCGGCGGCGAGAGCGGCGTGCACAAGGCGGCTCCGAACGCGCTGGGCGACACGCCGCTGAACATCCTGCTGATCGGCTCGGACGACCGCTCCTCCGAGGCGAACATCGCGCTGGGCGGCAGCCGCAAGGACAAGGACCGGCCGCCGCTCGCCGACGTCCAGATGCTGCTGCACGTCTCCGCCGACCGGCAGAACGCCTCGCTGATCTCCATACCCCGCGACACCGTCGTGAAGATCCCCGAGTGCAAGGGCGAGGACGGCACGGTCTACCCGGCCACCACCGACCGGCCCATCAACGAGACGCTCGCCCGGGGCGGCGCCGGATGCACGCTCACCACCTGGGAGACCCTCACCGGCGTCTACGTCGACCACTGGATGATGGTCGACTTCGCGGGCGTGGTCGCGATGGCGGACGAGGTCGGCGGCGTCCCCGTCTGCGTCAAGACCGGCGTGCACGACAAGTCGACCCCCACGGTCAGGGGCGGCTCCGGGCTGAAGCTGCCCAAGGGCACCACCGAGGTCAAGGGCGAGCAGGCCCTCCAGTGGCTGCGCACCCGGCACGCCTTCGGCAGCGACCAGAACCGGGCCAAGGCCCAGCACATGTACCTCAACGGCATGCTGAAGAAGCTCCAGTCGCAGAACGCCTGGACGGACACCGGCCGGCTGATGGGGCTCGCGGAGACCGGCACCAAGGCGCTGAAGGTCTCCGACGGCCTCAAGACCGTGGCCAAGCTCTTCGACCTCGGCATGCAGCTCAAGAACGTGAAGGTCGACCGGCTGTCGACGGTCACCATCCCGACGGACCCCTACCCGCAGAACCCGGACGCGTGGCTGAAGCCGAGGGGCAAGGACGCCGAGAAGATCTGGGGCATGCTCCGGGAGGACGTCGCCCTCGACAAGAACGGCGACAAGGCGCCCGCGAAGCCCAAGCCCGCGGACGCCAAGCCGAAGCCCACGGCCGCGGCGCCCGCCTCGTTCGCCGTCACCGTCGTCAACGGCACCCAGACGGACGACGAGCCCGCCGTCGAGGGCCGCGCCAAGGAGATCGCCGGCGCGCTGGCCGGGAAGGGCTTCACCCAGACCGGGACCTCCAAGGAGCCCAAGCCCAGCAAGGGCACCGTCGTGGCCTACCCGAAGGCCTCCGGCGACCAGGGCCGGGCGGACGCCGAGTCCGTGGCGACCGCGCTCGGGCTGCCGCTGTCCGCCGTCCGCGCGGACGGCGGGATCCAGGACATCACCCTGGTCGTGGGCGCGGACTGGCGCGAGGGCACCGCGTACGAGAAGAAGCAGGACAAGGCCGGCGACCTGCCGGAGGGCGCCAGCGACAAGGCGGAGTGCATGGACGTCTACTCGGTCTACAAGTGGGACGGGAAGAGCTGACCCGCTCCCCCGCGTGAACGGCGGCGGCCGGGCCCCTCACCACGAGGGGCCCGGCCGCCGCCGTTCGTACGAGCGGGCTCAGACCGTCCCGGTCCCGCCCCGCCCCACCGCCGGGCGGCGGCTCGCGACGACCTTCCGCGCGAGGGCCCCGGGGCTGGTCAGGAAGCCGAAGCCCCAGGCCATGTGCATGGTGGCCAGGGCCACCGGGATCCGTACGCGGGCCTGCGGGGCCAGGCCCCTGCCCGCGGGGACCGAGCCGACGGTGATCGCGGCGAGGTAGCCGGCCGGGACCAGGAGGCCGAGCGGGCTGACGGCGGCGCCGACGACCAGGCCCGCGGCGACGGCGCAGACGGCGGCCGGCGGGGCCAGGTAGCGGAGGTTGAGGGAGCCGGGGTGGTAGCGGGCCACGACGCGGCGCCAGCGGCCGTAGTCCTTGTACTGCTTGGCCAGGGCCCTCACCGAGGGGCGGGGGCGGTACCGGACGCGCAGCTCGGGCGAGAACCAGACCAGGCCGCCGGCCGCGCGGATGCGGAAGTTCAGCTCCCAGTCCTGGGCGCGGACGAACTCGACGTTGTAGCCGCCCTGCTGTTCCAGGGCCTCGCGGCGGAAGACGCCGAGGTAGACGGTCTCGGCGGGTCCGGCCCGGCCGCCGGTGTGGAAGGCGGCGTTGCCGACGCCGATCCTCGAGGTCATCGCGGCGGCGACCGCTTCCTCCCAGGCGTTCTCGCCCTCGGCCTGCATGACGCCGCCGACGTTCTGCGCGCCCGTCTCCGCCAGGAGGCGGACGGCGGTGGCGATGTAGTCCGGCGACAGCAGGCCGTGTCCGTCGACGCGGACGACGATCGGGTGGCGGGAGGCCGCGATCGCGGCGTTGAGGGCGGCGGGGGTGCGGCCGGTGGGGTTGGGCACGGTGCGGACCGTGGCGCGCGCGCCGGACGCGGTCTCCCGCACCAGCTCGGCGGCGATCTCGTCCGTGCGGTCCGTGGACGGGCCCAGCGCGATCACCACCTCCATCTCGCCGTCGTACTCCTGCTCCAGGATGTGGCGGACCGCGTCGCGCAGGTGCCGCTCCTCGTTGAGGACCGGCATGATCACGGATACGGGGGGCGTCGCGTTCATCGACCGGCCACGTTACCCCGAACGGGTGACAGCGGAGCGCGCCGCCGGGGCCGGTGACCCTACCGGCTCATCGTATGGGCCTACGGTGCTCACGGCCCCCTGTCCTCCGTCCCGGCTCCCGCCCGCCCCGTCTCCACCCGGTCACACCCGCGGAGGTGTCCGTCCGTGCCCACACCGCCCCGCACGCCCCGTCCGCCCCGCACGCCCGGCACGGGCGGCCGGCCGCCCGTGCCCCGGCGCGGCGGCCCGGCCCCGGTGCGGCGGCCCCGGCGGCGCCCCCGGTGGGGGATGCGGATGGCGACCGCCCTGTCCGTGGTGGTGCTGGCGGCCGGCGGGATCGGGCACGCCGTGGTCACCGGCCTGGACACCGGGATCACGCGGGTGGACCCCTTCAAGGACATGAAGAACCGGCCGCAGGCGGGCACCGGCATGAACGTGCTCGTCGTCGGCACCGACGGGCGCGACCGGATCACGGCCGAGGAGAAGGAGAAGTACCGGCTGGGCGGGGCGCCCTGCCACTGCACGGACACCGTGCTGCTGGTGCACATCTCGGAGGACCGGGAGCGGGCGAGCGTCGTCTCGCTGCCCCGGGACTCGTACGCCGAGCTGCCCGAGCACACCGACCAGAACAGCGGCGAGAAGCACCGGGCGCATCCCGTGAAGCTGAACGCCGCCTACGCGGAGGGCGGGCCCGCGCTGACCGTGCGGACGGTGGAGGCGATGACCCGGGTCAAGATCGACCACTACCTGGAGGTCGACTTCACCAGCTTCATGCGGACGGTGGACGCGGTCGGCGGGGTGCAGATCTGTACGACGAAGCCGGTCAAGGACGCGTACACGGGCCTGGAGCTGGCGGCGGGCACGCACGAGCTGGACGGCGGGCAGGCGCTCCAGTACGTGCGCTCCCGGCACATCGACGGGGCCGCGGACATCGGGCGGATGCAGCGGCAGCAGAAGTTCCTGGCGGCGCTGGTGGAGCGGCTGACCGGCGGCGGCGTGCTGTTCAACCCGGTGCGGTTCCGGGAGGTGGCGACGACCCTGCTCGGGTCGGTGCGGGCCGACGAGGGCTTCGGCACGGACCAGCTCCTGGCGCTGGCCAAGGCGATGCGGGGCTTCACGCCGGCCTCCTCGGAGTTCGTGTCCGTGCCGATCGGCGACATGGACTTCCCCGTGAAGGGGATCGGGTCGACGGTGAAGTGGGACGCGGAGAAGGCGCAGAAGCTGTTCGCCGCGCTGCGGGAGGACCGGGCGCTGGCCTCGCGGGCGGAGCCGGCCGCCGAACGGAAGGCGAAGGCCGTCGTCGTGGACGTGGCGCCGAAGACGATCCGGGTGCAGGTCTACAACGGGACGCGGATCGACGGGCTGGGGCGCAAGGTCGACGACGCGCTGCGCGGGACGGGCTTCGACACGACGCGGACGCCGATGACCGGGGCGGGCGGCGAGCGGGAGCGGACGGTGGTGGAGTACGACCCCCGGTGGGACCGGTCCGCGAAGTCCCTGGCCGCCGCCCTGCCGGGGGCCGAGCTGAAGGCGGTGCCGGGGCGGGGCGGGACGCTGCGGGTGACGGTGGGCGCGGATTACCGGGGCGTCACGGCGGTGCGGGCGGAGACGGCGGCGGAGCGCGGGCCGTTCGAGGCGGTGACCGGGGACCAGGTGGTGTGCCCGTAGCGCGGGGCGCCCGCCGCCGGCGGCCCCGCGCCGCGCGGGGTCAGTCGGTGTAGCCCTCGGCGGCCCTGCGCTCGCGCAGCTCCTTGATGGCCTGGCGGCGGGCCAGGCGGTGGGTGCGGCGGATCTGGGCCTCCTGGTAGCGGCGCTTGTCCTGCTCGGTCTCCGGGAGGACCGGCGGGACCGTGCGGGGCTTGCCGTCGGCGTCCACGGCGGCGAAGACGAGGTACGCGGAGCCGACCTGGGTGGCGGGGGTGGTGTCGTTCCAGCGCTCGGCCATGACGCGGACGCCGACCTCCATGGAGGAGCGTCCGGTCCAGTTCACCTGGGCCTTCACGTGGAGGAGGTCGCCGACGCGGACGGGCTCCAGGAAGACCATCTCGTCCATGGAGGCGGTGACCGCCGGGCCGCCGGAGTGGCGGCCGGCGACGGCGCCCGCCGCGTCGTCCACCAGCTTCATGATCACGCCGCCGTGCACGGTGCCGAGGAGGTTGGTGTCGTGGCTGGTCATGATGTGGCTGAGGGTGGTGCGGGAGGCCGAGGTGGGCTTGCCCGGGATGTGGCCCTGATCTGTCATGTCCTCCACCTTATGCCGGGTTTCGGCGCGGTCCGCTTTGCATCAGCTTCGCAACAGCACCGGTCCTATTTTCCACCCGCCCTGTCGCCCGGAAAGCGGAGACCGGCACACTGGTCCGCATGAATGAGTGGCCTGAGCAGCCCGAGGGCGCCCGCCCGATGCGGCACGTGCAGAGACGACCGCAGGGACAGCAGTCTCCGCAGTACCGGCAGGGGTACGAGCAGGGACAGGCGTACGACCAGGGCCAAGGTCAGGGGTACGACCAGGGTCAGGGCCAGGGGTACGACCAGGGCTACAACCCGAGCTTCACTCAGGCCCGGGCCACGGGGTACGACTCCGGGTACAGCAGCGGGCAGGTCTACGGCGGTCCGCAGGGCGGAGGCCACGGTTCCGGCGGTCCGGGGGGACCCTCCGGCCCGGGCGCCCGTCCCGCCGGTCCCGCGCCGGACTGGCGCAAGCGGATCAAGATCGGCTCCATCGTGCTGGTCGTCGGCGTCCTCGCGTGGGGCGTCGGCACCTACGCGTGGGCCAGTTCGCAGATGCGCAACGAGGTCGACCTCTCCAAGGTGATCGAGCGGCCGGCCGAGGGCGACTGCACGACGTACCTGATCGTCGGCTCCGACAGCCGCGAGGGCATGACGGCCGAGGACAAGAAGAAGCTGCACACCGGTTCCGCCGAGGGCAAGCGGACCGACTCGATGATGATCCTCGCGGCCTGCTCCAGCGGGAACACGATGATCTCGCTGCCCCGCGACTCCTGGGTGACGATCCCGAACTTCGTCGGCTCCGAGTCCGGCAAGGCGTACCCGGCGCGCGGCGGCTCCAAGCTGAACGCGGCCTACGCGATGGACGGGCCCGAGCTGCTGGTCCGTACGGTCGAGTTCAACACCGGGCTGCGGATCGACCACTACGCGGAGATCGGCTTCGCCGGCTTCGCGAACATCGTGGACGCGCTCGGCGGCGTCGAGCTGAACATCGAGAAGGGCTTCAAGGACAAGAAGTCGGGCGCCGACTTCCAGGCCGGCGAGCAGACCCTCAACGGCGAGCAGGCCCTCGCCTTCGTCCGCACCCGGTACGCCTTCGCCGAGTCGGACCTGGCGCGGACCAAGAACCAGCAGAAGTTCCTGTCCGCGCTCGCGAACCAGGCCGCGACCCCGGGCACGATCCTCAACCCCTTCGCGCTCTACCCGACCCTCGGCGCCGGCCTCGACACGCTGATCGTCGACAAGGACATGTCCCTGTGGGACCTGGGCCAGATGTTCTTCGCCATGAAGGGCATCAGCGGCGGCGACGGCAAGTCCATGAACATGCCGATCGCGGGCAGCGCCCCGCAGGGCTCCCTCAAGTGGGACATGCCCAAGGTGAAGCAGCTCGTGGAGCAGATCAAGAACGACGAGAAGGTCACCGTCGAGTCGAACCGCTGACCTTCCCCGCCCGTGGCCTCCCCCGGGAGGCCACGGGCGTCCCCGCGGGACCTACGGGAGGTTGCGGGCCATGACGATGCGCTGGATCTGGTTGGTGCCTTCGTAGATCTGGGTGATCTTGGCGTCGCGCATCATGCGCTCGACGGGGTAGTCGCGGGTGTAGCCGTAGCCGCCGAGGAGCTGGACGGCGTCGGTGGTGACCTCCATGGCGACGTCGGAGGCGAAGCACTTGGC
>NZ_JBHYPS010000062.1:0-31000 GCF_042746075.1 Streptomyces sp. NPDC058758
CCCGGTGCTCCACCGGCTGTGTTCTCCCGTCGACCCAACACTTGGGGTTATTGGCCCCCCCCCGGGGGCGCGGGGCCCCGGGCGGGGGCCCCCCCCCCCCGGTTCCGGACTCGGCTCCGGACTCGGCTCCTGCTCCGGACCCGCCTCAGGACCCTGCTGAGGACCGGGACCTCAGCCTCGTACCGGTCCGGACCCCGGGTCTTCCGCCCCCGCACCCTCCCTTCGGATGCGGGGGCGGTCACGTTCCGGGACGGTGGCCGGGAAGCGGGGGCGGCGTCACGCACACCGCGCGCGGGGCCCGGCCCACCGGGCGGGCGGGCCGGGAGGCCGGGGCCGTACGGGTCAGGCCGCCCGCCGCAGCGGGGCCGTACTACGAGTCCGGCCGCCCGCCGCACCGGGGCCGTACGGGGACCTCGCCGCCCGCGGCCTCCCGTCCTGGCCAGGGCCGGGCCCGTCGGCGGTTTCGTCCTCGCCGCGGGGCGCCGAGGGCTGCGCGCCGGCAGGCCGGCCGCGGACACCGGGCCCACGGTCTCGGCCGAGGTCCGTTCGAGCCGACCGGGTAGGCTGCCCCGGCGCGCCCGACGCGGGGCGCGCCACCGCAGCGGCCCGCGACCGGGGCCGCGCCGGCACAACGGGAGGACCCGCGTTGCACGTCCAGGAGTGGCTGGAGACGATCCCGGCCGTCGCCATCTACGCGCTGGTGGGGGTGGTGATCGGACTGGAGAGCCTCGGCATCCCGCTGCCCGGCGAGATCGTCCTCGTCAGCTCGGCCCTGCTCGCCTCGCAGCACGGCGACATCAACCCGTACGTGCTCGGCGGCTGTGCCACCGCCGGTGCGATCATCGGAGACTCGATCGGGTACGCCATCGGCCGCAAGGGCGGCCGCCCGCTGCTCGCCTGGCTCGGCGGCAAGTTCCCCGCGCACTTCAGCGAAGCGAACATCGCCCTCGCCGAACGCTCCTTCCAGAAGTGGGGCATGTGGGCGGTCTTCTTCGGCCGCTTCATCGCCCTCCTGCGGATCTTCGCCGGGCCGCTCGCGGGCGTCCTGAAGATGCCGTACTGGAAGTTCCTGATCGCCAACGTCCTCGGCGGCATCCTGTGGGCGGGCGGCACCACCGCCGTCATCTACTCCGTCGGCATCGTCGCCGAGGCGTGGCTGAAGCGCTTCTCCTGGCTGGGGCTGGTGCTCGCCGTGCTCATCGGCGTCACCTCGATGCTCGTCATCAAGAACCGCGCCAAGAAGGCCGCCGCGGAGGCGCGGCAGCACCCGGAGGCTCCGCTGGAGCCGGTCACGGCGGACTGAGCGCGGCACCCCGCCCGTACGCGCGACGAGGGCGGCTCCCGGGACCTGTTCCGTTCCGGGAGCCGCCCTCCGTCATGGGCCCGGCAGGGGGGAAACGCACACCTGGCGGAGGGCTGGAGACGGAGGGGTCCGGAGCCGGGAGCCGGGGGGCGGGGGCCGGGAGCCAAAAGCCGGGGGCCGGTGGTCAGTCCTCGTGCGCCTCGGCGTGGTCCTTGGCCAGGTGGACGTACATCTCGGCGTTCAGCCGGATGCCGGCCAGCTCCTCCTCCGTCAGCGGGCGGCGCACCTTCGCCGGGACGCCGGCGACGAGCGAACCGGGCGGGACCTGCATGCCCTGCGGCACCAGCGCCTGCGCCGCGACGAGCGAGCCGGCGCCGATCCGGGCCCCGTTGAGCACCGTGGCACCCATGCCGACGAGGACGTCGTCCTCGATGACACAGCCGTGCACGGTCGCGTTGTGCCCGATGGTCACCCGGTCGCCGATCGAGACGGGGAAGCCGGGGTCGACGTGGACGGTGCAGTTGTCCTGGACGTTGGAGTCCTCGCCGACGGTGATGGGGCCGCAGTCGGCGCGCAGCACCGCGTGGTACCAGACGCCGGCACGCGCCCCGAGCGTCACCTCGCCGAGCACCACCGAGGTCGGGGCCGTGAACGCGGTCGGGTCGACGCTCGGCTCCTTGCCGCCGACGGCCTTGATCAACGCCTCTGTCATGGGGTCACTCCTGAGGGTCCGTACGGCCCGTGCGGCCGTGGTGGTGTCGCGCCTTCCGGTGGTCTGCACGCACCCTATGCCGAGCCCATGACGGACATCACAGGGCACCGCGCGGATCAGCCCCGACACCGCCGACTACGGTGTCGGGGTGCCCAGAAACGGAAACACGTTCTCATCCCTGGCGGCCTGGCGGCGCCGGCTCGTCGCCCACGCGCTCCAGGGCGGCTGGCGCTGGGCGCAGCAGGCGGGCGCGGTGACGGCGGAACATCCCGGACGGCTCCGGTTCCGGCGGCTCGGCGCGGGCACCCGGCTGGCCTTCCCGCAGGGCACGGTCTTCGGAGAGCGGTGGATCGAGATCGGCGAGTGCTGCATCATCGCCGAGCAGGTCACCCTGACCGCCGGCATGCTGCCGGGGCTCGACCTCGGCACCGAGACCGTGCTCACCCTCGGCAACGGCGTGGTGCTCGGGCGCGGCAGCCACGTCATCGCCGACACGACGATCACCATCGGCTCGGACACGTACTGCGGCCCGTACGTCTACATCACCTCGACCAACCACAGCTACGACGACCCGCACGAGCCCATCGGCCGCCAGTGGCCCCGCTCCGAACCGGTCTCGATCGGGCCCGGCTGCTGGCTGGGCACGGGGGCGGTGATCCTGCCGGGCGCGCGGATCGGCCGCAACGTCGTGGTCGCGGCCGGCGCGGTGGTGCGCGGCGAGGTGCCGGACCACTCGGTGGTGGCGGGCGCCCCGGCCAGGGTCGTACGGCGCTGGGATCCGGAACAGGGCTGGCAGCCGCCGCTGCGCACCCCCGCCCCGAAGCCGATCCCCGAGGACGTCACCCCCGAGCAGCTGGCGGCGCTGGCGGCGTGGGAGATCGAGCAGGAGGAGCAGAAGGAGCGGGAGCGGCAGGAGGAGCGGGAGCGGGGAAGGGCGCGGGAGGAGCAGGGGCGGCGGGAGGCCGGGGCGCCGGCTTCCTGAGCCGGTCCGTCAGCCGCCCGCGATGAGGACCGTGCCGACGAGCGCGAGTCCCGCCCCCGCCGCCTGGATCGCGCGCAGCCGCTCGCGGAGCACCCCGAAGGCGGCGAGCGCGGTCACGACCGGGTAGAGGCTGGCGAGCACGGCGGCCACCAGGACCGGGCCGCGCTGCGCCGCCAGCGCGTACGTGCCGTTGGCGGCGACGTCGGCGAGGCCCACGAAGGCGAGCGCCGGCAGCGCGCCGCGGATCACCCCGAAGCCCTCCTCGGGCAGGGCGCGGCCGCCGCGGCGCACGGAGAGGTACAGCGCGCCGCCGCCGACGGCCACGTTGGTGACGCGCTGCACGAACAGGGCGAGGAAGAGGCCGGTGATCGTGGTGGACGCCTCGGCGATGAGCGCCATGACGGCGCCGAACCCGAAGGCGGCGAAGAGCGTGAGGACGACCGCCTGGCGCCGGACGGGCGCGCCGCGCAGTTCGGGGCCGCCGGCGAGGACGATGCCCACGACCGCCGCGACGATGCCGCCGACCTGGAGCAGGCCGGGGCGGTCGCCGAGCACCAGCCCGACGGTGACGGGGACGACCACGCCGAGCGAACCGAGCGGCGAGACCACGCCCATCGGGCCGAGCGCGAGGGCCTTGTAGAAGGCGAGCATGGCGGCCGGGCCGACGACACCGGCGGCGACCGCGTACCAGAGGCCGGGGCCGGCCTCCGTCCACGCACCGGTGGCGACGACGACCGCGCCGAGGACCAGGACCGCGAGGCTCTGCGAGACCACGACGACGGTGAGGGCGGGCATGCGCCGGGTGAGCAGTCCGCCCCCGAAGTCGGCGAACCCCCACAGGAGGGCGGTGGCCAGGGCGAACACGGCGGTCATGGGGTCCTCGCAGGAAGGTACGGGCGGAGCGGGGGCAGTACAGTGCAGTGCACGATCGGGTACACCTCACCGTAGTGCAGTCTGTTGAACTATGTCATCCAGGATATTGGACGGAATGTGTCGGACCTCGACCAGCTGACCCAGTCGCTCGCCCGCAACCTCAAGCGCTGGCGCAACGAACGGGGCTTCACCCTGGACGCGCTCGCCGCCCGGGCCGGCGTCAGCCGCGGCATGATCATCCAGATCGAGCAGGCACGGACCAACCCGAGCGTCGGCACCACCGTCAAGCTGGCCGACGCCCTCGGCGTCTCCATCACCACCCTCCTCGACTACGAGCAGGGCCCCCACGTCCGGCTCGTCCCGCCGGAGCAGGCCGTCCGCATGTGGTCCACGCCCGCCGGAAGCTCCACCACCCTCCTCGTCGGCACCGAGGCCCGCGGCCCCCTCGAACTCTGGTCCTGGTCCCTCGTGCCGGGCGAGGGCAGCGCCTCCGACCCGCACCCCCAGGGGACCACGGAGCTGCTCCACGTCACCGCCGGGGTGCTCACCCTGATCGTGGACGGCGTCGAGCACACCGTCCCGGCCGACACCTCCGCCGTCTTCGAGGCGTCGGCGCCGCACACGTACCGCAACGACGGCGAGGAGACGGTCGAGATGACGATGGCCGTCTCGATCCCACCCGTCCGCTGACGCGGCCCCGCCCGCCGTCCGTCGGTTCGGCCCATGTCCGTCCGGCGGCCCGCCCCCCCCGTGTCCGTCCGTCGACTCGGTTCCGGCCTCGGGGGGCGGCCCGACCTCGCGCCCGTCCCCTGGGACGGGCGCCCGCGCGGCCGGCGGGAGCCGCTAGCGTGACGCGCATGCGTGCACCCATCGGAGACTTCGACGACGCCCGGCCCGCCCCCGACTGCCTGGACCTCCTCACGCCGCCCGTCGCCGCGGCCGTCCGCGCCTGGGCCGGACCGGTGCCGGCCGACCGGATCCTCTACGTCGACACCGACCCGGCCATCGCCGACACCGCCGTCTTCGTCGAGCACCACGGCCCCGCGCTCCTCGACGCGTCCGCGAACTGCGTCGTCGTGGCCGGCAAGCGCGGCGAGACGACGACCCTCGCCGCGTGCGTGGTGAAGTCGGCGACCCGCGTCGACGTCAACGGCGTCGTACGCAAGCACCTCGGCGCGCGCAAGGCGAGCTTCGCGCCGATGGACACCGCGACCGGCGTCAGCGGCATGGAGTACGGCGGCATCACCCCGATCGGCCTGCCCGCCGACTGGCCGCTCCTCGTCGACGCCGCCGTCGTCGACACCCCGTGGGTCCTCGTCGGCAGCGGCCGCCGCCAAGGCAAGATCATCGTTCCGGGCAAGGCATTCGCCCAACTGCCGAACGCCGTCGTACTGGAGGGGCTGGGCCTGCCCACGACGTGACGACGTCCCGCACGGGGCGTCGGCGGGACGCGGACGGGGTGCCGGCACGGCGTGCGGTCACGGTGCGCCCCACAATGAGCGTCGCATGGTGCGTCCATGGGGAGCGTCGCACGGTGCGTCCGTGGGGCCGACGGGCGCGGCCGCGTGCCGCCGGGTGCCGTCACGGATGTCGAGTGAGGCGCGACGGGCCGCCGTTGGGCATCAGCCCAGGCGCGGGATCTCGATCGCGGGGCAACGGTCCATCACCATGTCGAGGCCCGCGTCGGTCGTGCGCGCGTACGCGGCCTCGTCGACGACGCCGAGCTGGAACCACACCGCCTTCGCGCCGATCTCCCGCGCCTCGTCGGCGACGGCGCCGGCGAGGTCGCTGTTGACGAAGACGTCCACGACGTCGACGGGGAAGGGGACGTCGGCGAGGGAGGCGTAACCCGGCTCGCCGTGGACCGTCTCCGCCTTCGGGTGGACCGGGACGATCCGCTTGCCGAAGCGCTGGAGCACGGCCGCCACGCCGTACGCGGCACGCTCCCGGTTCGAGGAGAGGCCCACGATCGCCCAGGTGTCGCCCGTGCCCGTCAGGATCCGGCGGACGGTCTCCTCCTCGGAACGCTCCGTCGCCTCGGTGCTCGTGGTGTCGACGCTCATCCCTGGTGCCTTCCTTCGTTCCGTGACTCGGGCCTCCCTGTGACGAACCCACCGGGGCCCCGAATCCTTCCCGCGCAGGGAGGAGGGGGAGGAGGGAGGGGGCCGGGGCGGCGCCGTGGCAGCCTCAGGCGTCCCAGCAGCGCCGCTCGTCCTCCCGAGGGGCCGCGACGAGAGCCGGACGCCCGGGGCCGAACGCCATCACCGGCCGTTCCGCGTCCCACGCCCGCCAGCCGGGATCGCCGTCCGCCGCGAACGCCACCCAGGCCGCGTGCATCGCCGCCGCCAGTTCGCGCGGGGCGTCCGGCCCGGTCAGCGCCTTTGCCTCCGGAGTGTCCAGGGTGTCGAAGACGAAGCCGAGCTCCAGAGCGTGGCAGGCGCCCAGCCCCAGCACCGGCGACGGCCAGCCGAACTCGTACAGGTACGTGCGCCCGGCCGCCCCCGCCCGCAGCCGCGCGTCGGCCAGCCGGTTCAATGGCACCCGCAGCAGCTTGTCGGTGGCGAGCGCGCCCAGGACCTCGCCGGGCCGCGCCTGCGGCCGGTTCGCGCGGTAGACCCGCGCCGTGCGGGACGGCACCCGCGTCTTCCACAGGGCGAGCCGCAGCATCAGCGGCGACAACCGCTCCACGAGTCCGCTCGGCACGAACCAGAGCCGGTACTCCTCGGTCGTCGTCCCCAGCAGCAGGTCCACTCCACCCGATTCGACACCCGCCCCGCCACGGTCTCCTTGTGCACCTGCCCAGCAGAGGGCCGGCCGGCGCCTCCGACCGGACCGCCGGCCGTCAGGGCCTCCGCAGGATCGCGCGGCAGGACGTCGCCGTCCACGACGATCTGGAAGGAGTGCCCGCTCCCGGTCAGCGGCGAGCCCTTCGCCGTCACCTCCGTCTGCGCCGTGAGCAGCCGCTCCCGGTCCACCGCCGCGAACGCCTCCGCCGTCGCCGGAATTCCCAGCCGCTTCGCCACCGCCTCCGTCGTCCGCCGCGCCCGCTCCGGCGGGAGCGCCATCGGCGCCCCGCTCTGCACGACCGCCCTCCGGAACAGCCCGCGCGCGAGGGGCGAGGCGAGCAGCGCCGCGATCGAGATCGCGCCCGCCGACTCCCCGAACACCGTCACCCGCTCCGGATCGCCGCCGAAGGCCGCGATGTTCTCCCGCACCCACACGAGGGCGGCGATCTGGTCGCGCAGGCCGAGGTTGGCGGGGGCGTCGGGGAAGACCCCGAACCCCTCCACGCCGAGCCGGTAGTTCACGGAGACGAGGACGACGCCGTCGCGCGCGAACGCGGTCCCGTCGTAGACGGGCACGGCGTTGGAACCGTGGACCAGCGACCCACCGTGGATCCACACCATCACCGGCCGGCGGGAGGAAGGACCGCCTTCCGGACCCACGGTGCCCACGGCGCCCACCGGATCCACCGAATCCGTCGGGTCCGTCTGCCCCGTAGGGGCCCACGGCGCCCAGACGTTGACGTGGAGACAGTCGTCGCCCTCCACGGCGGGGTCCGGCAACAGCGCGTCCAGCGGGGGAGCGTAGGGCCTCTTCGGCGCGGTCGGTCCGAACTCCGTCGCCTTCCGCACGCCCTCCCACGGTTCCACCGGCTCCGGCGCCCGGAAACGGAGCGCCCCGAAAGGCGCCCGCGCGTACGGCACACCGAGGAAGGCGGCCACCCCGTCGGCCACGAACAGGCCGCCGACCCGCCCGGCGCCGACGACCGCCTCGGGCGCCCCCGCTCCGCACGCTGCGTCCTGATCCGGCTCCGGCGTCGTCATGACTGCGTCCTTCCGTACGGGGAGGCGAGGGGAGAGATGAGAGAGATGAGAGAGATGGGGGAGATGAGGGAGACGGGGGTGGGACGAGGGAACGGGGCGAGGGTGCCCGATCAGCCCACGGGTGTCACCAGGGCCCGCTTGAGGACCTTGCCGGTCGGGCCGAGGGGCAGCGCGTCGACGAAGCGGACGAGGCGCGGGTACTTGTGGCGGCCGAGGCGCTCCCGCGCCCAGTCGACCAGCTCGTCCTCGGTGACGGGGGCGGAGCCCTCGCGGCGCACCACCACCGCGCACACCTCCTCGCCCTTCGCCTCGTCCGGGACGCCGATCACGGCGACCTCGGACACCGAAGGGTGACGGACCAGGACCTCCTCGACCTCGCGCGGGTAGATGTTGAACCCGCCCCGGATCACCAGGTCCTTCTTCCGGTCCACGATCCGCAGGAAACCGTCCTCGTCCCGTGCGCCCAGGTCACCCGTGCGGAACCAGCCGTCGACGATCGCCGCGGCCGTCGCCTCGGGATCGTCGAGATAGCCGGCGAAGACGTTGTGCCCCCGCACGACCACCTCGCCGATCTCGCCGTCCGGCAGCAGCCGGATCGCGCCGTCGACCGCCGCGTCGGCCACCCCGACCTCGACGCCCCACACGGGATGCCCCACCGTGCCGGGCCGGCGCCCGAGGTGCGGCTGGTTGAACGTCGCGACCGGCGAGGTCTCCGTCAGGCCGTACCCCTCCAGGACCTGCGTCGCGAAGGTCTCCTCGAACCGCTCCAGGACGGCCACCGGCAGCGCCGCCCCACCGGAGACCGCCGCGCGCAGCGCCTCCGGACGCCGCTCCGACGCCGCCGACGCCTCCACCAGCGCGTGGTACATGGTCGGCACGCCCATGAACACCGTCACGCCCTCGTCGGCCAGCACCTCCAGCGCCGCCGGCCCGCTGAACCTGGGCATCAGCACAAGCGTGGCGCCCTGGCGCAGTGTCCCGTTCATGGCGCACGTCTGCCCGTAGCTGTGGAACAGCGGCAGGCACCCGAGGACGACGTCGTCCGCGCCGAGACCCAGCAGGTCCTGCGAGGTCACGGCGGCGTTCATGACGATGTTGAGGTGGGTCAGCCGGGCCCCCTTGGGGCGTCCCGTGGTGCCGCTCGTGTACAGGATCACCGCCGTGTCGGACGGGTCGGCCGGCTCCGCCGCGGCCAGCGGCTCCGATGCCGAGGGCCCGCCCTGGAAGGCCCGCACCCCCGCCGCCCGCGCCGCCTCGTCGGCGACCGCCCACAGCGGGCCACCGCTCACGATCGCGACCGCGCCACTGTGCTCCAGCACAAAACGCACCTCGTCGGCGACGAGCAGCGCGTGCACCGGCACGACGGTCGCGCCCGCGGCGAGCGCGCCGTAGTAGACCCGCAGGAACTCGGTCGTGTTCGGCAGCAGCACCGCCACCCGGTCGCCGGGCTTCACCCCCGCCTCGCGCAGCCCGGCGGCGCAGCGCAGCGCCGCGTCCCACAGCTCGCGGTAGGTGAACCGGCTCGCACCCTCGACGACGGCGATCCGGTCGGGGAAGTGACGGGCGGACTCGCCCAGCACGCCGGCGACACTCAGTGACATGACACGCTCCTGAGACGTGGAGTTGACGGCGGTGTCAACATTCCGTGACAGGGCCCAGAATCGATCGTGGAAGCACCACGAGACCATGTGCAGACGCCCACCATGCGGGGGTCCGGCCTGGGCATCGGCCCCCCGGCCGCCACCGGAGCGTGGCATTCGCCAAAGCGCGCCGCTACGGTGCGAACCATGACGCCCAGCCCGCCCGGCGCCCCCGACCCCACGTCCGGCCGTTCGCCCGACCCGCCGGCCGCACGCGGCGCGCACACCCGGCTCGGCTCGGCCGGCGGCTCCGGCGCACTGCGCCGTTCCCTCGCCACCGCGCTGCTCGCCGACGTCGACCGGCTCACCGACCGGGCCGTGGACGACATCCGCGCCCACTCCGGCGCCTACGCCTCCGGAGACCCGGTCACCCGCGACGACCTGTGGGCGATCTGCCGCGACAACATGCTGCGGGCCCTGGAGGACTTCGGCGGCCTCGCCCCGACCGGCGGAGACTTCGAGGACGCCGCCCGCGAGACCGGCCGCCGCCGTGCCGAGCAGGGCGTCCCGCTCGACATCGTCCTCCAGGCGTACCGGCGCGGCGGACGGGTCCTGTGGCAGGTCATGGCCGAGCACCTGCGGACCCGGACCGGCCGCGAGGCGGACAGCCGGGACCTGGAGCTCGACGTCGCCGGCGCCGTCTGGGAGACCATCGACCGCTACTCGGTCGTGATGGCCGACGCGTACCGCCTCGCCCAGCTGGAGCTCCAGAACCAGCAGGACACCCGCCGCGCGGCGCTCTTCGAAGCCCTCCTGGACGGCCGTGCCGACGACCCCGCCGTCGCCTCCGCCGCGGCCGCCGCCCTGGGCGTTCCCGCCCAGGACCGGTACGTCGTCGTGGTCGCCACCCAGGACCCGGCCGCGCCGCCCCGGCCCGCGCCCGTCCTGGAGGCGCAGGGACTGTGGTCGTACTGGCGTCCGCGTTCCGGACGGTACGCCGGCATCGTCCGCCTCCCGCGCCGCGACGCTTCCACCGGCCGGACGTCACCCCCGCCCGGCGCCCGGCCCGATCCGGCACTGGTACGGCTCCTCGACGCGCTGCGCGAGCGCACCGGCGCCACCGCCGGCGTCTCGCCCGAGTTCGAACGCCTCTCCCAGGCGGGCCGCGCCCTCCGGCGTGCCGAGCAGACCCTTCGTACCCTCCGCGCCGGCAGTGGTGAGGCCGCCGTCTTCGACGCCCGGCTCCCCGAGGTCCTCCTCAGCGGACGCCCCGACGTCGCCGAGCGGATCGTCACCGTCAACCTCGGGCCCATCCTCGTCACCGGCGGCGAGCGCAACGCGCTCCTGAGCACCCTCCGCGTCTGGCTCGACCACGGCTGCTCCGCCTCCCGGGCCGCGGAACTCCTCTACTGCCACCGCAACACCGTGCTGAACCGCATCGGCCGCGTCGCCGAGCTCACCGGCCGCTCCAGCGAATCGGGCGAGGCACGCATGGGTTGGGCACTTGCCCTGCGTGCCCTCCCGTACGTCGGCCTCCCCGACGCCCCCGGGGCGGCCCCGGTCGTGGCGGATCCGTACGACCCGGGCGGCGCGGAGGGGGACGCGTACGGCACGTAGGCTGGCGGAATGCAGGAGCAGTACCGCACGCTGGCCCGCGAGGGCGTCCACGAGACCGAGATCAACCGCTCGCGCTTCCTCTGTGCACTCGCACCGGTCGCCGACGAGCGGGAGGCACAGGAGTTCGTCGCCCGGATCCGGCGGGAGCACCCGACGGCCACCCACAACTGCTTCGCCTACGTGCTCGGCGCCGACGCCTCCGTCCAGAAGGCGAGCGACGACGGCGAGCCCGGCGGGACGGCCGGCGTCCCGATGCTGCAGATGTTGCTGCGCCGCGAGATGCGGTACGTCGCCGCCGTCGTCACCCGCTACTACGGCGGCGTGAAGCTCGGCGCGGGCGGCCTCATCCGCGCGTACGGCGGCGTCGTCGGCGAAGCGCTGGACGCGCTCGGCACGATCACCCGGCAGCGCTACCGGCTCGCCACCGTCACCGTCGACCACCAGCGGGCCGGAAAGCTGGAGAACGACCTCCGGTCCACCGGCCGTGCCGTGCGGGAGGTGCGCTACGCCGAAGCCGTCACCATCGAGATCGGCCTGCCCGACGCCGACGTCCCCGCCTTCCGCGCCTGGCTCGCCGACGTGACGGCCGGCACGGCCGCCCTGGAACTCGGCGGCGAGGCGTACGGCGACGCCTGACCCACCGACCGGAACCCACCGACCGGAACCCACCCACCAGACGCCCCACCCGCCCCACGCCCCACCCACTCCGCACCCCCGTCCACCCACCGCTCCGCCTCACCCCCGCCCGCTCCACACCACACCGCACCTCCCTGCCCCCGCCCCCCCGCCCGCATCTCCCGGTGCGGCCCCGACCACCGCCCCCGCCGGGTTAGCGTGGTGGGCAGACACACAACGCCGGGCCCGGCGGTACGAGACGAGGCCCGGAACCAGGGGCGAGGAGCGGCACGCGCATGCGGGGTGGGACGACGACGTGAGGCTTCTGCACACTTCGGACTGGCACCTCGGCCGGTCCTTCCACCGCGTCGGCCTCCTCGACGCCCAGGCCGACTTCCTCGACCACCTCGTCGCGACCGTCCGCGACCGCGAGGTGGACGCCGTCCTCGTCGCCGGCGACGTCTACGACCGGGCCGTCCCCCCGCTGCCCGCCGTCGAACTCTTCGACCGGGCGCTGCACCGCCTCGCCGAGGCCGGCGTGCCCACGGTCATGATCTCCGGCAACCACGACTCCGCCCGCCGCCTCGGCGTCGGCGCCGGACTCATCGACCGCGCCGGCATCCACCTGCGTACCGACCCGGCCGGCATCGGCACCCCCGTCGTCCTCACCGACGCGCACGGCGAAGTCGCCCTCTACGGCCTGCCGTACCTGGAGCCCGCGCTGGTGCGGGAGCGGCTCGGCGCCGTGAAGCCGGGGCACGAGGCGGTGCTCGCCGCCGCCATGGACCGGGTCCGCGCCGACCTCGCCGCGCGGCCCGCCGGCACGCGCTCCGTCGTGCTGGCGCACGCCTTCGTCGCGGGCGGTGCGCCCAGCGACAGCGAACGCGACATCACCGTCGGCGGCGTCGCCGCCGTCCCGACCGCCGTCTTCGACGGGGTCGACTACGTGGCCCTCGGCCACCTCCACGGCGCGCAGACCCTCACCCCGCGCGTGCGGTACTCCGGTTCGCCGCTCGCCTACTCCTTCTCCGAGGTCGACCACCGCAAGACCATGTGGCTGATCGACCTCGGCGCCGACGGCGAGGTGGCCGCCGCCGAGCGCGTCGACTGCCCGGTGCCCCGTCCCCTCGCCCGCCTGCGCGGCCGCCTCGACGACCTCCTCGCCGACCCGGCGCACGACCCGCACCAGGAATCCTGGATCGAGGCCACCCTCACCGACGCCGTACGGCCCCACGATCCGATGGCCCGGCTCACCGAACGCTTCCCGCACACCCTCCACCTCGTCTTCGAGCCCGAGCGCGCCGACACCGACTCCCTCGCCTCCTACGCCCAACGACTCCGCGGCCGCAGCGACCAGCAGATCGCGGAGGACTTCGTGTCCCACGTCCGCGTCGGCGGCGGGCTGGACGCGGCGGAGCGGAACGTGCTGTACGGCGCCTTCGACGACGTCCGCGTCGACGCCGCCGTCACCGAGCGGGAGGGGGGCCGATGAGGCTGCACCGGCTGGAGATCACCGCCTTCGGACCCTTCGGGACCACCCAGACCGTCGACTTCGACACCTTGTCCACGGCCGGACTCTTCCTGCTCCACGGCCCCACCGGCGCGGGCAAGACCTCCGTCCTCGACGCGGTCTGCTTCGCCCTGTACGGGAGCGTGCCCGGCGCCCGCCAGGGCCCCGGCACCACCCTCCGCAGCGACCACGCGCCCGCCGACACCCTCACCGAGGTGCTGCTCGACCTCACCGTCGGCGGCCGGCGCCTGGAGATCAGGCGCAGCCCCGCCCAGCCGCGTCCGAAGAAGCGGGGCGGAGGCTTCACCACGGAGAAGGCGCAGAGCACCCTGCGCGAGTACGACCCCGCCACGCGCGCGTGGACCGGTCTCAGCAAGTCCCACCAGGAGATCGGCGAGGAGATCACCCAGCTCCTCGGCATGAGCCGGGACCAGTTCTGCCAGGTGGTCCTGCTCCCGCAGGGCGACTTCGCCCGCTTCCTGCGCGCCGACGCCGAAGCCCGCGGGAAGCTCCTCGGCCGCCTCTTCGACACCCGTCGCTTCGCCGCCGTGGAGGAGCGCCTCGCCGAACTCCGCCGCGCCGCCGCCCATCGCGTCGAGGAGGGCGACGCCCGGCTCCTCGCCCTCGCCCACCGCATGGCGCAGGCCGCCGCCGGGCTGCCCGCCGCCCGGACCCCCGTCGAGGGGAAGCCCGGCGAACCCGGCCTCGCCGACGCCGTCCTCGTCTGGGGCGCCGTCGCCCGCACCGAGGCCAGGGAGGCCGCGGACATCGCCCGCGTCCGGCTCGCCACCGCCGAACACGCCGAAGAACTCGCCCGCGCCGCCGCCGGACACGCCCGGGACCTCGCCGCCCGCCAGGCCCGCCATGCCGAAGCCCTGCGCCGCCGCGAGGCGCTCACCGCCCGGATCCCCGAACGGGACCGAGACCGGGACGCCCTCGAACTCGCGCTCAAGGCCGAGCGGGTCGCCCCCGCACTCGCCCTGCGGCACGAGGCCGAACGCGAACACGCCGGAGCGCTCGCCGTACGCCGGGCGGCGCGTGCGCAGTTGCCCCCCGACCTCGCCGAGGCCCCCGCCGAACGGCTCTCCACCCTGGAGAACCGGCTCCGCGAGGACCTCGGAGGCCTCGCCGCGGCCCGCCGCGCCGAGAGCCGCGCCGCCGCGCTCGCCGAGGAGCGGACCCTCCTCGACCGGGAAGCCCGCGCCGACGAGGAAGCCCTCCAGGAAGCGGCCGGCTGGCTCGCCGACTGGGAGCCCCGCCGGGCCGCGCTCCAGCAGGACGTCGACACCGCGCAGGAGGCCGCCGCCCGCGCCGAGCAGCTCGCCGGCCGGCTCGACCCCCTCCGCCTCCGGCTCGCCGCGGCCCGCCGCCGCGACGCCCTCGCCCGGACCCTGACCCGGACCGAGGAGCGGTACGCGACCGCCCGCGAGCACCGCAACGCCGCGCACGAGACCTGGCTCGACCTCAAGTCCCGCCGGCTGCGCGGCATCGCCGCCGAACTCGCCGCGACGCTCGTCGAAGGCGACCCCTGCCAGGTGTGCGGATCCACAAGCCACCCCGCTCCGACGGCGGCCACGGCCGACCACGTCGACCGGGCGGCCGAGGAGGCCGCGTACGCCCGCTACACCCAGGCCGACGAGGTCGGCCGTGCCGCCGAACGCGAACTCGTCGGCGTCCGCGAAGCCCTCGCCGCCGCTCGCGAAGAAGTCCACTCCCTGGCCTTGTCGGGGCAGATGCACAGTCAGCCCACCGTCGCGGAACTCGCCGCCGAGGTGGAGGAACTGACCGCCCGCCACGCCGAGGCGCACGCGCTCGCCGCCCGGACCCACGCGGCGCGCGAGGCACTGGCCCGGGCCGAGCGCGAGCACGAGGAGAGGGCGGCCGCGCAGCGGGAGGCGGAGCGGCGCGTGGCCGCCCGCACCTCGCAGCGCGAAGGCATCGAACGGCAGCGGGCCCAGATCGCGGAGGAACTGGCCCGGGGGCGCGGCGCGTTCGCCACCGTGGCCGAACACGCCGACCTCCTGGAGCGCCGCATCGCCCTCCTGGTCGACGCCGCCGGAGCCGTACGCGCCGAGGAGGTCGCCGCCGACCGCCTCAAGAAGGCGGACGCCCAACTCTCCGACGCCGCCTACCGGGCCGGGTTCGCCACCCCCGCCGAGGCCGCCGCGGCCCTCCTCGACGAGCACGGGCGCCGTGCGCGCCAGCACCGTATCGACGCCTGGCAGGCCGAGGCCGCCGCGGTCGCGGACCGGCTCGCCGAACCCGGTATCGAAGAGGCCGCCGCCCTCCCGCCCGCCGAACCCGCCGCCGCCGAGGCCGTCCACGCGGCCGCCGAGCGGGCGCTGCGCGCCGCCGACGCCGCGCTCGCCGCCGCGCACGACCGCGTCACCGGACTCGCCGGCCTCGCCCGCCAGGCCGAGGCCGAGGTGCGGCGCCTGGGCCCGCTGCGTACCGAACACGACCGCGTGGCGCGACTCGCCGGCCTCACCGCCGGCACCTCCGCCGAGAACGAACGCCGCATGCGCCTGGAGTCGTACGTCCTCGCCGCCCGGCTCGAACAGGTCGCCTCCGCCGCCTCGGCCCGCCTCCAGCGGATGTCCTCCGGCCGCTACACCCTCGTCCACTCCGACGTGCGCGCCGGCACGCGCCGCAGCGGCCTCGGACTCCACGTCGTCGACGCCTGGACCGGCAACGAACGCGACACCGCCACCCTTTCGGGGGGTGAGACCTTCTTCGCCTCGCTCGCGCTCGCCCTCGGCCTCGCCGATGTCGTCACGGACGAGGCGGGCGGCGTCCGCCTCGACACCCTCTTCATCGACGAGGGTTTCGGCAGCCTCGACGACCAGACTCTCGACGAGGTGCTCGACGTCCTGGACTCGCTGCGCGAACGGGACCGTAGCGTGGGCATCGTCAGCCACGTCGCCGACCTGCGCCGCCGGATCCCCGCCCAGCTGGAGGTCACCAAGTCCCGGCACGGCTCGGCCGTACGGCTCCGCGCCGGCGGCGACGGGCTCGGCGGCTGACGGACCGGGCCCCCGCCGGTCTCAGCGGCTGACGGCGCGGCGGGGGAGCGGCGAGGAGTAGACGACGCTGGTCGTCACCGAGCCGAGCGTGCCGATCTTCCCGGAGATCTCCTCCAGGTGCCGCATGGAACGGGCGGCGACCTTGATCACGAAGCAGTCGTCGCCGGTGACGTGGTGCGCCTCCAGTACCTCGGGGGTGACGGCGACCAGGTCGTGGAACGGCTTGTAGTTGCCGGTGGGGTAGCGGAGCCGTACGAAGGCGAGGATCGGCAGCCCCAGCCGCTCGTGGTCCACCACGGCGGTGTAGCCGGTGATGACCCCGGCGTCCTCCAGGCGCCGCACCCGCTCGGTCACGGCCGACGGCGACATGGAGACGGCGCGGGCGAGTTCGGCGTAGCTGGCCCGGCCCTGGGCCTGGAGGGCGTCGAGGATGCGCCAGTCGGTGGCGTCCGGGGCGTAGTCGTTCATGAGACCCGAGCAAACAGGGGTTTCCCCGGCGGATCAAGTCGTCCGCCCGGGAAACCTTCCGTGCCGTACGGTCAGAGGCGGGAGATCTCGTCCACGAGGTCGTCCAGGCCCAGCGGTCCCTGGCTCAGCGCGGCCATGTGCCAGCGCTTCGCGTCGAAGGCGTCGCCGTGCGCCTCGCGGGCCCGCTCGCGGCCGAGCAGCCACGCCCGCTCGCCCAGCTTGTAGCCGATGGCCTGGCCCGGCATCGACAGGTAGCGCGTCAGCTCGCTCTCCACGAACGCCGGCGGCCGGCTGCTGTGCGCCTGGAAAAACTCCTGCGCCAGGTCCGGGGTCCACCGCTCGCCGGGGTGGAACGGCGAGTCCGCCGGGATCTCCAGCTCCAGGTGCATGCCGATGTCCACGATAACCCGGCAGGCGCGCATCATCTGCGCGTCGAGGTAGCCGAGCCGGCGCTCCGCGTCCGGCAGGAAGCCGAGCTCGTCCATGAGCCGCTCCGCGTACAGCGCCCAGCCCTCCGCGTTGGCGCTGACCATGCCGATGGTGGCCTGGTAGCGCGAGAGGCTGTCGGCGACGTGCACCCACTGCGCGATCTGGAGGTGGTGGCCGGGGACGCCCTCGTGGTACCAGGTCGACACCAGGTCGTAGACGGGGAACCGGGTCTGTCCGTCCACCGGCAGCCAGGTGCGGCCGGGGCGCGAGAAGTCCTCGGAGGGCCCGGTGTAGTACGGGGCGGCGGCGCCGCCCGCCGGAGCGATGTGCGACTCCACCTTCCGCACCCGCTCGGCGAGTTCGAAGTGGGTGCCGTCGAGCGCGTCGATCGCCTCGTCCATGAGCCGCTGGAGCCACTCGCGGACCTCGTCGACGCCCTCGATGTGGGTGCCGTGCTCGTCGAGGTGGGCGAGCGCCGCCCACGGGTCGGAGCCCGGCAGGATCCGGTCGGCCTCCGCGACCATCTCCTCGCGGAGCCGGTGGTACTCGGACCAGCCGTAGGCGTACGCCTGGTCGAGATCGAGGTCGGTGCCGTTGAAGTAGCGGCTCCAGCGCCGGTAGCGCTCGCGGCCCACGGTGTCGGGGGCGTCGGCGACGGCGGGGACGTACACGTCGCGCATCCAGTCCCGCAGCGAGGCGAGGGCGGCGCTGGCCTCCGCGGCGGCCGCGGCGAGCTCGGTACGCAGCTCCGCGGGGAGCGCGTCCGGGCGGCCCGCGGCGTACTGCTCGAACCAGCCGGGCCCGCCGTCGCCGCCCGCCCAGTCGGTGAGCTGGTCCACGAAGGTGGCGGTGGCGCGCGGCCCGCCGAACAGCTTGCGCTCCACGCCGAGCGCGAGCGAGGCCCGGTAACCCTCCAGCGCGGCCGGGACCGCCCGCAGCCGCTCGGCGACGGCCCTCCAGTCGTCCTCGGTGTCGGTCGGCATCACGGTGAAGACGAGCCGGATGCTGTGCGCCGGCGAACGCATGTTGCTGACCGCGCACAGCCCCTCGTCGGCGTCGTGCACGGCCAGTTCGGCCGTGAGCCGCTCCCGGAGCAGACGGGCGCAACGCCGCTCGGCGTCGCTGTCCGCGCCCGGGACCCGCTCGGCCTCGTCGAGCAGGGCGAGGGTCCGGCGGGCGAGCCCGGCCACGGCCTCCTGTCCTTCGGGCGAGAAGTCGGGAAGACGGCCGGCGCTCTCCCGGACTCCCAGGTGGGTGCCGGTGATCGGGTCGAGGGCGATGAGGTCGTCGACGTAGGCGTCGGCGACCTGACGGGGCAGATTGCTGAGGGAACTCTCTGGCATGTGTCTCATCCTGATGCCTCCGTCGGCCTCCCGTCACCCTCGACCGGACTTACACGGCTGACATGGACGGTCCCGCGCCGGGCGGCAGCAGGGGTCCGCAGTCCCACTGCTGGAAGATCAGCCGGGTCTCGACCCGCGCCACCTCGCGCTGGGAGGTGAACTCGTCGAGCACGAGTCGTTGCAGGTCGGAAGGGTCGGCGACGGCCACGTGCACCAGGTAGTCGTCGGGGCCGGTGAGGTGGAACAGCGCGCGGGACTCGGGCAGGGCCCGGATCCGGTCGACGAACGGACCGATCAGTTCCCGCCGGTGGGGCCGGACCTGGACGAGCAGCAGCGCCTCCAGACCGCGACCGAGTTTGGCCGGATCCAACCGCAACTGGTGCCCGAGGACGACTCCGGTGCGACGGAGCCGGGCCACTCGGTCCAGGCAGGTGGAGGGCGCGACGCCGACCTCTGCGGCGAGCTCGCGGTAAGTGGTCCGGGCGTCGTTCTGCAGGAGGCGGAGAATGTGCAGATCGACCGTGTCCAGTACGACAGAATCTGGCATTGGCCGAACGTAGCACGGAGGTTTGTCGCTACTTCCCGGTATCCGTTCACAGTGCGGCCATGGACGCCATGGATCACGCCCCTTCGGCCACCCCGAAGGCGCTCGCCACCGAAGCCGTGCACGCCGGCCGGGAAGACCTCGCCGCGCTCGGGCTGCACGCCCCGCCGCTCGACCTGTCCACCACCTACCCCTCGTACGACGCGCGGGCGGAGGCCGCCCGCATCGACGAGTTCGCCGCCACCGGCGCCCGCCTCGACGGCCCGCCCGTCTACGCGCGGCTCGACAACCCGACCGTGGCGCGCTTCGAGGAAGCCCTGGCCCGGCTGGAGGGCACCGAAGCCGCCGTGGCCTTCGCGAGCGGCATGGCCGCCCTGACCGCGGTCCTGCTGGCCCGTGCCGCCCAGGGCCTGAGGCACGTCGTCGCGGTCCGCCCGCTGTACGGCTGCAGCGACCACCTCCTGGACGCCGGACTGCTCGGCACCGAGGTGACCTGGACCGACCCCGCGGGCGTCGCCGACGCGATCCGCCCGGACACGGGTCTCGTGATGGTGGAGTCGCCGGCCAACCCCACCCTGGCCGAGGTCGACATCCGTGCCGTCGCCCACGCCTGCGGCGCGGTCCCGCTCCTCGTCGACAACACCTTCGCCACCCCGGTCCTCCAGCGCCCGGCGGGCCTGGGCGCCCGCATCGTCCTGCACAGCGCGACCAAGTACCTGGGCGGACACGGTGACGTCATGGGCGGCATCGTGGCCTGCGACGAGGAGTTCGCCCGCGAGCTGCGCCGCGTCCGCTTCGCCACGGGTGGAGTGCTCCACCCGCTCGCCGGCTATCTGCTGCTCCGGGGCCTCTCCACCCTCCCGGTCCGGGTCAAGGCGGCCTCGGCGACGGCGGCGGAGCTGGTGCGGCGCCTGGCCACCGATCCCCGGATCGCCCGTGTCCACTACCCGGCGATCGGCGGGGCGATGATCTCGTTCGAGGTGTACGGGGACCCGCACGAGGTGATCGCCGGAGTCAGGCTCATCACCCCGGCGGTCAGCCTCGGCAGCGTGGACACGCTGATCCAGCACCCCGCCTCGATCAGTCACCGCATCGTGCACGAGGGTGACCGCCGGGCCGCGGGCGTCAGCGATCGACTGCTGCGGATGTCGGTGGGCCTGGAGGACGTCGAGGATCTGTGGCGCGACCTCACTCAGGCACTCAGCGCTCGCTCTGCCGAGCCTGCTGGTGCGGGCGCTCACTCCGTCGCGTTGCCGAGTCCAGCCGAGCGGTGATCACCAGAGTCCCCTCCTCGATCTGGTAGTCGAGGGGCAGGTTCAGTGCCCGCATCGCCGCGACCATGCCCGTGTTGGACGCCTGGGTCACGGCGTAGACGCTCTCGCATCCGGCCTCCTCGGCCATCGACACGAGCCGGCCGAGGAGTTCGGAGCCGATTCCGCGTCGCTGCCAGTCGTCCTCGACCAGCAGGGCCACCTCGGTCTCGTCACCGTCCCACAGCAGGTGGCCCAGGGCCACGAGCCGTCCGGACGCGGTCTGCACGGCGAGGGTACGCCCGAACCGCGGGCTCAGCAGGTGGTCGAGGTACCGGTCCGCGTCGCCCACGGGCCCGTGGTAGCGCAGGCTCAGGGTGCGCGCCGAGCAGCGGTCGTGCATGGCGCGCGCGGCCGCCAGGTCGCGCTGGTCGGCGCGCCGGACGGTGATCTCGTTCCCCTCGGGGAGGGTGAGGACGTCCTGGCTGCGGGGGACGCGCGGGCCGAGCCGTGCGTCGAGTTCGACGAGCGCGCGGGCCCGGGCGAACTCGGTCGGGGTGAAGGGAAGGTAGGGCCGTTCGATCAGCAGGGTGCCCCCGCTGGGGTCGCGCAGCTTCATCACGGTCTCTTCGAGTACCCCCTCGACCGGCGCCTGTTCGCCCGTCGGGCGGCCGGTGAGCGAGACGGCCGGAACCGAGTGAAGGGTGCACCGACCGAGGAGCTGACGGAGCGCGAGAGGAAGTTCGGCGGCGTCGAGCGCGGTGCGGGTGGCGAGGCCGAGGACTCGCGTGGGGGTGTCCACGAGGTCGTGGGCGTCGGCCCGTTCGGTCCAGGTGTCACGTCCGCCGGCGGCTCCGATCTCCTGTGCGAGATCACCGGCGGAGAGGTCGGCCGGTGCGCGAAGCAGGAACTCGTCCACCGTGCCCTCCGTCAGCGGATGGGTCTGGAGGGTGAGGATGTCGACGCCGAGCCGGCCCAGCACCGTGCACAGAGCGGCCAGACTGCCCGGGGCGTCGTCGACGGTGGTCCTCATCCGCCACAGCACGGTCTCGGTGATCTCGGGTGCCCGGCCCGGGCCGGGGTCCACGCGCGGCCCCGCCTGCTCGTCGGAGGCGAGTGCCGCCGGGGACGTGCTCAGGGCGGGAGCCGCGGAGGCGGGTGGAGCATGGCTGTGCCTTCGGGCCCACCATGTGTGGAAGCCGGCGGTGGCGATCAACGCGATCGCCGAGAACACCAGGAGGTAGGGCCCGTCAGGCCCCTTGACGATGGTCTTGGCAATCGTGTCGGCCACCACCACGGCGGTGAACAGTGCTGCGAGCTCGATCAGGTCGTGCCGCCAGTGGTGCGGGTGGCGGGTGCTCTTGGAGGACGTCACATCGGTCATGACTTCACTGTGGCCCAGAGGTGTTGCGTGATCACGAACGCTTTGTGACTGGCGGGTTAAGTGGCGATCTGGAGGATTTGTGACTGATTCAGGCCGTTTCTGGTGTGCCTTGACCGGTCCCCTGGCGGAGTGCGTTCCGTAGCCGCCTCGCCTGGGTCACCAGCTGCGACGTACCCCGGCCCAAGGCGTGCCGTTCGAGGCCCGCCAGCTCTCCCGTCGCCCCACACCGTTCCACGCAGTCCGCCGCGATGGCCAGCAGTTCGCCCAGGCCGCGCATCGGCTGCTCGGCCTCGAGCAGAGGCGGAAGCGCCTCCGAGAGCATCGTCCACACGGTCCTGTACGCACCCGTCGCAGCCGCCGTCCGAGCGGCGTCCGCGAGGCGGTTCGGCTTCATCGACCGCTCGGCGAGGAGCCACGCGAGATCCCGGCCCACCTGGCGGGCGTCGAGCTCGCCCCGGGCGGCCAGCACGAGAAGCGCGTCCACGGCACGCAGCCGGTCGTCCGCGTCCCGGCAGCCGAGCCCGAAGGCCAGCACCAGGGCGACCGCCCTGCCCACCCGGCCCTCGCCCTCGGCGAGCAGGGTCAGCGGGCCCGTCACGTCCCGGGTCGAATCGCCGTCCACCGCGCTCGCCATGGAGGACAGCAGGCACGCCGCGAGCAGTTCACGGTCGGCCGGAAGCAGCGTGGCCCAACGCTCGGGCACCTGCTCCCAGTGGTAGCAGCGGCGGGCGTTCGGAAGCAGGCCGCCACCGAGCCAGTGGAGGGCCTTCGGGAACTCCTTGCGGAACTCGGGCCGCTTCGCCGTCTCGACAAGGATCCGGTCCACCAGCCACCAGCGGCCCGATTCCTTCTCCTTGCGCGGATGGAACCGTACGGTCGCCTCCAGCGGATTCTCCGACCGAAGCCACGCGGCCAGCCGAGCCCCGGCTGCGCTGCCCAGAGCCTCCGCCTCTTCGGCGGCTCGATCCGCGGACGGATCCTGCCGGCGTACGCGCAGCAGCGCGTGGCCCAGATCCACCGGCGCCGGCTCGAGGCCTGCCTCCACGTACTCCCGCAGTCGCCGGACCAGCTCCAGCGGATCGATCCCGCCGGTGTGCCGGGTCGGCGTCGAAAGGAGCAGGGGCAGCGTTCCGCCTCCGATCAGGTGGGCGATCTCCCAGATCCGGATCTCGTGCGACGCCTCCATCGCCCCGTGCACGCAGGCCGTCATCGGAACGGGCTGGTTCCGCCCCGCTTCGATCCGCTCAGGCTTCACCTTCCCCAGGACCGATGCGAGCACCGCGTCCATGCCGCGCGGCCCGTGCTGAAAGTGGTCGTAGTCGCGGTGGAGGGCGAAACCGTTCGCGTTCTGCCAGTACGCGTCGGCGAACGCTTCCCGCAGCTGGGACGCCAGCGCCTCCTTGTTGTTGTGCGCGTGCCGCACCAGGCCGTCGAGGGCACGCTCGTACTCCATCGCACTGTCGGACCGCTGCTGGACCAGCAGGTCCTCCACGAGTTCCTCCAGGGTTCCCTCCGGCCCGGGCAGGAACTGCGGCTCCGGTACGGGAGGCAGGATCTCCTCGTAGGGAAGGCGCTCGGGTGCTCCGAGGCGTCCCCCGAAGACGGCCTCGGCGGCGGACCGATGCGCGGGCCCGAGGAGCGACGCGGCCTCGGCCAGCTCACGGCACATCTGCTCGTCGACGGCCTTCAGATGACGGGCCACGACCTGCAGAGCCCGCTCCTGGACCTCAGAGTCCTCGTGCCCGAAGGCGTCGGCCACCACCGGAAGCACCTCGGCGGCGAGCTTCGGATTCCTGGCGAGCACCTTGTTCACCAGGGACAGCTGGGTCCTCAGCAGCTTCTTCTCCGTGCGGAACAGCACGCCGGAGGTCATCTCCGCGAAAGCCCCGCCGGGCAGCGCCCCCTCGACCGCCGGCTCCGAGAGCATCTTCTGCGCGTACCCCGCGACCGGGGAGGTCGCGTCGGCGGTCATGCCGATCCAGTCGGCGACCCGGGCGCGTCGCTCTTCCGCGTCGGGCGGCACCAACTGGAGCAGCGCCATGGGGAACCGCAGATCACGCGGGCGTCCGCCACGCAGCAGCCGCGACACGCACAGGTCGACGACCTCCGCACGGTCCAGCAGCCCCTCCCGCGTGAGCGTCGCCAGTGCCGTGGGCCAGTGGGTCGCCGAGCCGTTCGTCCCGGACGAGGTCAGCTGGTCCGGCGTCTCCTGCATCGAGAGGGCGTGGGCGACCAGCACCCGGGTCTGCGGATCCGCCCTCAACCGCTCCAGCAGCTTGTCGTCCGTGACCGCCCGCGTCCAGCCGAGCACGTACCCGTCCGTCGCGGGCACTGCCGCCCCCGAGCCCTCCACAAGCCCCCGGATGAGCCCGTAGCAGCTCTCCGCGACCGCCGGCTTCGCCGCCAGCCGATGGGCCACGTCCGCACGCCATTCCGGCGTGCGGTCCGCGAGCACCCGCAGGGCCAGGAACCCGTCCTCGGTACGCCAGCTGAGCAGATCGCGGCCTCCGAGCCAGTCGGCCGCCGCTGCGGCCCCCGTGTGGCAGCCGGCCCCCGCGACGTACAGCGCCCGCCGCACTCGCGCGGTCTCTTCCCAGCGGTTCCAGTCCCAGGAGCGCACCTCGGTGCGCAGCGCCTTGACCTGCGTCAACGCTGTCGCGCGTGCGCCCGCGTCCAAGAGCCCCAGAAGTGCTGGAACCGCGCTCGCCCGACCGGCGCGCACGGCGGTCATCAGAGCGCCGACCCCCGTGCCGTCGCCGGACCCGCCACGTGCTCCCGTACTCATTTCCGCCCCCATCGGTTTCCTCGATTCGTTCATGGCCGCCCCCGACCGCGGCTCCGGTCCCGCCGTCATGCCGCGGCCGCCACTGCCGAGCCGCGGCGCACCATCCGTACCGCCAAGGCGTGCTTGCAGGGCCCCCGCCGGCCGCGGTGCTCCACCCACCACGTACACGTACAGCTCAGTGCGCCCTCCGACTCCCTTACTCGGTAGCACCGCTCGCCGGAGGCCACCGTCGCGACCTCGCCGTCGACGCTCACTGCCTCCTCCGCGACCAACCGGCGCGCGGCGACGAGCCGTGGGTTGTGCCGCTCCGCCCGGTCCGCGTCGTAGGGAAGCTCCCGGTGGAAGTACGCGGCATCCGCGACGTCGTAGCCCACGCGTCCCGCGGTGCCCAGCCGGGCCAGAGCGGCGCGGACCCGGTCGGCCGTGAGCCCGGACTGCTCGGCGAGGTCGGCCGGATCGATCCTCGGCTCCCAGGCGAGGAGCACCGCGATCAGTTCCGCGTCGGCCGCCGCATCGTCCGTCGCGAGGGCTTCCAGCACCCCGCCCTCCCCGGAGAACCCACGGGCGGGATCGGGCGAGAGGGTCAGCGTCAGCCGCATGCCGGGCAGAGTCAGCTCCCAGGCTCCGGCCGAGGCCGAGCCGTCGGGTACCGGCCCGTACACCCGCAGTCCCGTGGCGAATCGCAGCACCCGCTCCAGCGCCATCAGCCGGTCAGGGCCGGGCAGGCACACGGCCCCCGCTCCCGGACGCGTCGTCGGCCGCAGGGTCCGGCCGGCCTGGACCACCCACAGCGGCGCCCGGCCGCGGCTCTGCGAACGGGGCAGCCCCCGCAGGAACCGGACGGCCTCCGCGCCGCTGAGTTCGGCCCTGAGATCGAATCGTGCCGAGGCGACCTGCGCCTCCGCGAAGCCGCGCAGCCAGCGGTCCGGAAGGGGCACCTTCTTCTCCACCACCGACCCGCCGAGGGTGGTGACGGCCATCTCCTCGGGCCCCACCCGCAGGTACAGGGGGTCGGCACCGCTCATCCGCGAAAGCGCCTCGCGCAGCGGGTCGTTCACGTCCACGTTCGTGGTGCCGTGGCCCGTCTCCGCGCCGGCCAGGCCCTCGTCGAGCACGTCGAGCCGCGCGTACACCCCACCGCAGCCCGAGAACGACTCGAAGCGCAGCCGGTCCCCGTTCCCCGTGACGACGGGATCCAGCGAACGCGGTCTCATCCGTTGGTGATAGCGGGCCGCTGCCACGTCCGCCACTGCCAGCAGACCCCGCGCGGCGATCTGGGGAGCCGCCAGGAAACCGGCGAAGAAGCGGGGATGGGCCTCGGCCCCGCGAGGGGTCAAGCCTCCGGCCGTCTCCAGACCGAGGAGGCTGCCGGAGGCGGTGGACTCAAGGGAAGAAGGGCGTGCGTAGGCGAGCGCCTGTACGGATCGCGTCATGGAAACGACCGTAGGGCTCGCCACTGACATCCGCTCGTATCCACAGGCTGCCCTGTGGATAACTTCCCCGGCCCGGCATTCGCGCTACTGTCCGACCAGCCCCGGTCGCAGCGTCTTCGTGAACAGCACGGAGTCGTCGTCCCCTCGCAGGCGAACCGTCAGCTCTCCGCTTCCACCGTCGATGTCCACCTCGCCGAAGTACTGCGGACTCTCCATCGGCGACACGTTCGCCCGCTCGGGCGCGCGCACGAACACGCGCTCCGGGCCGAACGTCCCGTCCAGCTTGTTGGCCGGGAAGCCACCCGCGGCCAGCGGACCCGAAACGAACTCCCAGAAAGGCGCGAAGTCCTGGAAGGCGGCCCGCTCCGGAGCGTAGTGCTGCGCGGAGGTGTAGTGGACATCCGCGGTCAGCCACACCGTGCCGGTGATCCGGCGGTGCTTGACGAACCGCAACAGTTCGGCGATCTGCAGCTCACGCCCGAGCGGCGCGCCGGGGTCGCCCTGCGCTATGGCCTCGAAGGCGGTGGCTCCGTCCGGGACGACCAGCCCGATCGGCATGTCCGCGGCCAGCACCTTCCACACCGCCCGCGAGCGCGACAGCTCCCTCTTCAGCCAGCCGAGCTGTTCCGCGCCGAGGATGCCCGTGGTGTCGTCGGCCTGCCGGCCGGGTGAGTTCGCGTTGCGGTACGAACGCATGTCGAGGACGAAGACGTCGAGCAGTGGCCCGTACCGCACCACCCGGTGCATGCGGCCCCCGGCGCCGGATCCGCTCCCCGCTCCGGCCTGAAGCGTGGAGACCGGGAAGTACTCGGAGAAGGCGCGTGAGGCCCGTGCCGCGAGCACGTCCACGTCCTTCTCGGTGTAGCGCGCGTCGTCGAGGATCTGTCCCGGATACCAGTTGTTGCGCACTTCGTGATCGTCCCACTGGACCACCGTCGGCACCTGGGCGTTGAACGTGCGGACGTTGTGGTCGAGCAGGTTGTAGCGGAAGTTCCCGCGGTACTCGTCGAGCGTCTCGGCGACCTTCGCCTTCTCGGGCGTCACCACGTTGCGCCAGGTCCGCCCGTCGGGGAGCGTCACCGACGACTGGAGCGGGCCGTCGGCGTACACGGTGTCACCACTGCACAGGAAGAAGTCGGGGTTCAGGCGGCGCATGGCCTCGAACGCACGGAATCCGCCGATGTCCGGGTTGATGCCCCAGCCCTGTCCGGCGATGTCGCCGGACCAGAGGAACCGCACGCCGTCGCGGCGCCGGTCGGGAGCCGTACGAAACGTGCCCAGGACCGGCTCGCTCGTCCGGCGCGGATCGTCGGGGTCGGTGAGGAGCACCCGGTAGTGGATCTGCTCCCCGGAGGGAAGCCCGCGCAGGAACGTCGTCCCCGTGAAGTCGGTACCCGTCCCCAGCAGAGGGCCGTGGTGCCGGTGGACCCGGCGGAACGACTCCGTCGCCGACGTCTCGACGATCATCCGTGCGGTCCGGTCCGACCGGATCCACACCAGCCCCGTGTGGGCGGTGACGTCTCCCGTCTGCACGCCCCACCGTGCCTCCGGGCGCCCGGACAGGGCGAAGGCCGGCGCCGCCACACCCGCGCCGCCCAGGGCGAGGCCCGCGGACACCGCGAGCGAGCCGCGCAGCACACCGCGGCGCGCGGGCGCGGAAAGGGGCGGCGGGGTGGGGACGACGGGGTCGGAACCGGGCGGGTATGCGGTCATGCGGAGCCTCCGGGGCGGATCGGGTTCGACAGGACGCCACGGCTGCGACGTCAAGGCCTGCTTCCGGCACGAGGGTTCGGTCCGGAGCCCCTGCCTAACCGCCGGGAGCAGCGTCCGCGCGAACCCCGCGTGAACAGATCGCCCCTGGGCGGTTCACCGCGTGCCGAGCGCCTCCGCCGTCCGCCGCACTCCCGCGGCGATCGTCGCCGGCGTCAGGTGCGCGTACCCGACGACGAGCCGTACGGCGCCGTCCGTGGGCCGCGCCGTCCCGTACTCCTCCAGGCAGCGCAGGGCCACACCGACGCCTGCCGCCACATCCAGGAACCGCTGCGCCGGTCCGTACCGGGCCGGAAGGCACGCGATCACGTGCAGTCCTGCCGCGATCCCGGTCACCTCCGTCCCGGGGAAGTGTTCGTCCAGAGCGGCCAGCAGGGCGTCGCGCCGCTCCCGGTACGCACGCTGGCAGCGGCGCAGTTGGCGGTCGTAGCCCCCGCTCGTCACCAGGTGTGCCAACGCCGCCTGGTCGAGCGCCGGATGCCCGAGGTCCATGGTCCGTTTCCGCTCGACGACCTCGTCGACGAGCGAGGCGGGAAGTACCATCCAGCCGAGCCGGAGCCCCGGAGCCAGCGACTTGCTCACCGAGCCCGTGTACACGACCCGCTCGGGGTCCAGCCCCTGGAGGGCCCCCACCGGGGCCCGGTCGTAGCGGAAGTCGCCGTCGTAGTCGTCCTCGCAGACGTATCCGTCCACCGATCGCGCCCAGTCCAGGAGCATCCCGCGCCGTTCCGCGGACCAGGCGATCCCGGAGGGGAACTGATGCGACGGCGTCACCACCACCGCCCGCGTGCCCGATCGGGAGAGCGGAGCCGGGCACAGACCCTCCTCGTCGAGCGGCAGCCAGACCGTGTCCAGGCCGGTCGCCGCGAAGAGCCGGCCGTGTTCCGGACTCCCGGGATCCTCCACACCCACGTCGCGGTGCCCCCGGGCGCGGAGCACGAACCCGAGCAGCGTCGCCGCCTGCGCCACCCCCGAGCACACGACCAGCCGGTCGGGTTCGGCCACCACGCCCCGCCGCCGGCTCAGCATCGCCGCGAGTGCGGAACGCAGCACGGGCAGTCCGCGGGGATCCGGATAACCGAGCGCGCGGTGGGGCAGTTCGGAGAGCACCGTCCGCTGCGCCGCCGCCCAGGCCGCGCGCGGGAAGAGGGACAGGTCGGGCGTGCCGGGCCGGAAGTCGGCGATCATGCCGGAGCCGGGTGCTGTGGCGGGGCCGGGGGCGGCGTGCGTCGCCGTCCGGCCGGTGCGCGCCGCGTCGCCGACCCAGGTGCCCGAGCCCCGGTCGCTGCGCAGGTAGCCCTCCGCCGTCAGCTGCTCGTACGCCTCCGTGACCAGGCCGCGGGAGACCCCCAGGTCCTGGGCGAGCGCCCGGCTCGACGGCAGGCGGGTGCCGGCCGTGAGCCGTCCGGAGCGCACCGCCTCGCGCAACGCTTCCTGGAGGGCGCGGCCGCGGCGGCGCGCGGGTGCGGCTGCGGCCGGCAGCAGCACCTCCCAGGCGGGCTGCGCGCCCGTGTCCCGGACGGGCGGCCGGGCCGTCGTGGTCGAAGTGGTCCCCGATGGCGTCATGGAAGTGGACCTTAATCCGGGCCGCCCGGCTTCCTAGCGTCAGGACCATGAACGCCAACGCCCTGCGCGGGGTCCTGCTCGTGACCCTCGCCTACGCCCTCGTCGGGGCCTCCTTCACCGCCAACGGCCTGCTCGGCGACTACCCGTACGCGGGCGGGCAGGCCCTCCGCTACGGCGCAGCCTGCCTTCTCCTCCTCCCGCTCCTCGGCCGCGGCGGGCTCGCTCCGCTCCGCCTGCTCGGCGTCGGCTCATGGGTGCGGATCGCCGTACTGGCCGCCGTCGGCATGGTCGGTTTCAACCTCGCGGTCCTCGCCGCCGAGCGCACCGCCGAACCCGCCGTTCCCGGAGTCGTCGTGGGATGCGCCCCGATCGTGGTGGCCGTGCTCGTGCCGCTCCTCGAAGGCAGGCGCCCCACGCCGCCGGTGCTGTACGGTGCGCTGCTCGTCGCCGCCGGTGCCTTCACCGTGCAGGGATGGGGGCGTACCGACCTGGCGGGGCTCGGCTGGTCGGTGGCGGCACTGGCGGGCGAGGTCGGGTTCACCGTGCTCGCGGTGCCCGTGCTGCGTCCCCTGGGACCACGCCTGCTCACGGTCGCCGTGTGCGGTGTCGGTGCCGTGGAGGCGGCGCTGATCGGGCTGGTGGTGGACGGTTCCGGTTTCGTGCGGATGCCGACCGCCGTGGAGACGGGGGCGTTGCTGTGGCAGGCGGTGCTCGCGACCGTCGTCGGGTTCGTCCTCTTCTACATGGGGGTCCAGCGCATCGGCATGGAGCGCGCCACGCTCTATACCGGCGCCATTCCCGTGGCGGCCGCGCTGAGCGCGGCCGCGGTCGGCCAGGCGACGCTGGGGCTTCCGCAGGCGGCCGGCGGCCTTCTCGTCGGGGCCGGGGCCGCGCTCGGCACCGGCCTGCTGACCGGGCGAAGGGTGACGAAGGGTTCAGCCGGTGGCGCTTCCGTCGAGGATCACGCGGGCGACGAGCGCGGGGTCGTCGTTCATCGGGACGTGGCCGCAGCCGGGCAGCCGCACCAGGCGCGCGCCGGGAAGGGTCCGCTTGGCGCGGACGCCCTGCCGGCGCAGCAGCAACCGGTCCCGGGTGCCCCAGGCGACGGTGACCGGAAGGGAGGGGATGTCGTCCCGGAAGAGGACGGTGCGGCCCGCGGCGAGGGTCTGGTGGAAGCCGGTGGCCTCGCGCAGCGCGAGCGTCTCTGCGAGGACCGCCTCGGGTGAGCGGCGCCCGGGCCGGGCGTAGATGGTGCTGGTGAGCGCGGTGCGTCCGGCAGGGGTCCGGGAGAGCCGCTCGATGAGGGGGAGCGGCAGGGACAGGGCCGCGCCGCGCATCGCGCGCAGGGTCCCGAAGGCGTACCGGCGCTCGCTCTCGGACCAGAACCCGGCGGGGGAGAGCGCGGTGACCGAGCGGACGGCCTTCTCGTGGCCGAGTCGGAGGGCGAGCAGTCCGCCGAGCGAGTTGCCCGCCACGTGCGGCCGCTCGGCGCCGAGGGCCGCGCAGAAGGCGGTGAGTACGGGCACGACGGTCGCCAGGTCGTAGGCGCAGTCCGGCGGGAGCCCGTCCGACGCGCCGAAGCCGGGCAGGTCGACGGCGATGACGTCGCGTTCGGCGGCGAGGACGTCGAGGACCGGCTCCCATGCCTGCCAGTGGTGCCCGATGCCGTGGAGCAGGAGCAGTGGCTCACCGGTTCCGCGGCGTTCGTACGTCAGGGACGTGGTGCGGCGACCCCGCGGGGTCTCGAAGTCGAACGCGATCCGTGCCGGCATGGAGGCTCCCTCGTACATCCTCTTAGACGTCCTGTCAGCAAGAATTACTGGTCGGTAGTCAGGAGTTCAAGGGCTCTGCACGAAGTGATGCCGTCCGATCGAGCCCCTCCCGCGCGAAGCCTGAAGCCCCCCCCCCCCCCCCGGCGGGGGGGGGGGGGAGGGTGGCGGGGCCCCACGCGGGGGGGTCGGCCAGAGTAATGAAGAATATATAAAA
>NZ_JBHYPS010000063.1:0-29692 GCF_042746075.1 Streptomyces sp. NPDC058758
GCCCCCCCCCCCCCCCCGCCGCCCGCCCCGCGCCGCCGTGTTCCGCCGTCCGCCGTCAGTCCAGGAAGGCCGGCGAGACCGCCGACCGCGCCACCAGCCGAGGGGACCCGCTCCCGTCCGCCGGGACGGCGTACAGGTCCGCCCCGAAGTCCCCCGGCAGCGCGTACACCACGGTCCGCGCGTCGGCCCACACCACCTGGTCGTCCACGCTCCGGGCCTCCGCCAGCGGCCACTCCCGCCCGGTCGCCAGGTCCCGCCCGTACAGACGCCAGGGCGCCTCCGCGGGCAGCCCCGGCACCCGCTTCTTGTGCACGATCCGGTCCCCGCCGGGCGACAGCGACGGACACTCCACGTTCCGGGCCAGCACCGTCAGCGTCCGGGCACGCAGGGCGCCCCGCACCAGGTGCGCGGTGCCCCCGGTGGCCAGCGTGGCGTAGAAGACGTCCGGGTCCGCGCCGAAGGAGACGCCCCAGACGTTCACGTCCGCCGCCCGGTACGGACGCCCGTCCCGCACCACCGCGAACTCCTCCAGGTTCGCCTCCAGCCGGCCCCGGTCCAGGTCGAGCACCGCCGTCCGCGTCGAGAACGCCGAACCCGCGTACGAGTCGCCGCCCACGAACACCGTCCACGCCACCCGGCACCCGTCCGGCGCCACCCGGGCCCGGCTCGGCACCCCCGGCAGCGCGTGCCGCGCCACCTCCCGCAGCTCCGCGTCGAGCACCACCGCCCGGTAGCCCGGCCCCGTCGCGCCCGGCACCGCCTGGAGGCACACCCCGGTCCCCGCCGCCGCGTGAAAGCGCAGACAGCGGACCTCCGACGCGGTCCTCGGGCCGTCCCGGCCGTCGGCCGGCACCACCGACAGGGCGTCACGGTACGGTCCCCACACCAGGTTCCGCGCCACCATGCGGCGCCCGCCGGGACCGGCCAGCGCCACCGGCCCCGCCGCGACCGGCGGCCCCGGAGCCGTACCGCCCGGACCGGCCCCGCCGCCGCGCAGCACCGACACGCCGGCCACCCCGGAGAGCCCCGCCGTGACGGCGGACAGGACGAGGAGGCGGCGGCGGGTCGTCAGGGGCGTCATCGGCTGTCTCCCCGTGCGCCGGGTCCGGGCGCGGCCGGACCCGGGCGCCCCGCCGCCGCGACGGCGAGGACGAGCGCCACCGAGGCCGCCGCGAGCGCGAAGCGGTCGCCGCGCGCCTGCCACAGGGCGCCGAAGACGAGCGAGGCACCGAACCGGGCGAGAGCCTGCGCCGACTGGACGAGCGCGAGCCCCGTCCCGCCGAGCCCGGCCGGCACCAGCACCGACGCGGCGGCCATCAGCACCCCGTCCGTCGCCGCGTAGAACGTGCCGTGCAGCACCGGCACCACCACCAGGAGCGCCGGGGACCCGGCGCCGCTCAGCAGCAGCCCGTACACGCCGAGCAGCGCCAGATGCCCGCAGAGGAAGACCCGCCACCGGCCGACCCGGTCGGCGAGCCGCCCCAACGGAGCGGCGAGCAGCAGGAACACGGCGGCCGTGGCCGGCGGCAGCAGCACGAAGGAGCCGTCCGACAGCCCGGTGCGCCGCTGGAGGACCAGGTACACGAAGGTGTCGCCGACCGTGCAGCCGCCCAGCCACAGCGCACACCAGGCGATCCGCCGCAGCCCCCGGTCCCGCAGCAGCCCGGCCGCCTCCGCGAGCCGCGGCCGCGCCGCGGCCCCGGCCTCCGCCTCCCGCCCCGGGACCGGCCGCCCCGGGACGAAGAGCACCAGCACCGTCAGCCCCAGGGCGGCCGCGCAGGCGCTGACCGTGAACACCGCGTCGTACGCGCCCGGCCCCGCCACCGCCCCGTCCGAGGTCCCCAGGAGCACCGCGAAGGCGAGCAGCGGCCCCAGCAGCGCCCCGGCGGTGTCCATGGCCCGGTGCACCCCGAAGGCGCGGCCCCGCAGCGCCGGCGGCACGGCCCGCGCGATGAGCGCGTCGCGCGGGCCGGTCCTGACGCCCTTCCCGATCCGGTCGAGCGCGATCACCGCACCCACCGACGCGAGCCCCTGCGCCGTCAGGAGCAGCGGCTTGCAGAGCGCCGACAGCGCGTAGCCGGCACCGGCCACCGTCTTGTGCCGCCCCCAGCGGTCGCCGGCGTGGCCGGCCAGGACCCGGACGAGGGCGGTGACGCCGTGCTGGAGTCCGTCCACCAGGCCGACGCCGAGCGGCGACAGTCCCAGGCCGGCCACCAGGTAGAGCGGCAGCACCGCCGTCACCATCTCGGCGGAGACGTCGGTGAGCAGGCTGACGGCGCCGAGCGCCCACACGGCGGACGGCACCCGGCCGGGGGACCGGGTGCCGTCCGCCGCGGATCCGGGGCCGGGGCGCTCCCGGCCGTCCGCGAGGTACATCTCAGACCGCCCACACGCCGGTGATCTCCCGGGCCGCCGCGGCCTGCCCGGGGTGCCGGTCGAGGCCGGCCAGCCGGCCCAGGGTGCGCAGCACGTCGTAGTGGTGGTACTTCTCGTCCGAGGTGCTGCCGGGCACCACCGGCTCCCCGTAGAGCACGGTCGGGATGCGGTTGCCCGCCAGCCCGTCGTCCTCGTCGAAGGTGACGACGAGGAGGCTGTCATGGGTCCGGGCCCAGGCGGCGTACGCGCCGAGGCGCTCCTTCAGCCAGGCGTCGCCGGTGCGGACCGGGCAGTCGTGCATGTCGTTGCAGAGGTCGGGGACGACGAACGACACCGTGGGCAGCGTCGTGAAGTCCTCCGGGAACTCGTCCATCGTCCGCGCCGTGTCCACCGGCACGTTGGAGAAGGCGAACCACGGGTTGTGCTTGCGGGCGTAGCGGCCGGCCTCGCAGACCGTCGAACCCCGCGCGGGCAGGCCCTCGTTGAAACTGGCCCAGGTCTTCCCGGCGGCGATCAGCTCCGAGGCCAGGTTGGGCGCCGAGCTGAACCCCGGCGCGTAGCAGCTGTTGTCCAGGACGTCCTGCATCCCGCCGGAGAACAGCTGCACGTAGTTGGGCTGGCTGGGGTGGGTCAGCCCGTACGAGCGGGTGAGCGTCGCCCCGCCCTTCGCCAGCGAGTCCAGATACGGGGCCTCGCCGCTGCCGAGCACGTCCTCGAACGCCTTGTTCTCGAAGACCACGACCACCACGTGGTCCGGGCGCGGCAGCACGGGCCCCGAGGCCCGGCCCTCCTCCGGGGCGCCCCGGCCCAGCGCCCACACCGCGACCAGACCGAGCGCCGCGGCCAGCGCCCCGGCGGCGGTGAGGACCGCGGCGCGGGGTCTCCTCCCCGCCTCCCGGGCGCTCACGCCGCACCGCCCGCGACGGACCCGGCGGGGTCGCGCAGCGCGGCGCCGCGCCGCCGGACCAGGGCGGGGTCGCGCAGTTCGCGCGCCAGGAGCAGCGCGGCGAGCTCCTCCGCCGGGACCTCGGCGCGCAGCGCGCGCACCGCGTCGATCAGGGCGGGCAGGTCCGTGCCCGGGGAGCCGTCCAGGAGCCGGCCGAGCGGCCCGTCGTCCCCGAGGGGGCGGGGCTCGCCGCGCAGCGCGGCCGCGGCGGGTTCCGGGAGCAGCGCCGCGTAGGCCGCGAGCTCCTCCCCGGGGGCGAGCAGCAGCAGGTGCTTGGCGAGCAGGTCCGCCTCGGGGAACGGCGCGGCCGAGGCGAGCGGGGCCAGCTCCCCGGCCGGCAGGGCCAGGACGCACCCGGCGTGCAGCAGGATCTCGCGCACCCGGGCGGACTCCGGCGCCTCGGGCAGCAGGGCCGCCGTCGCGGCGAGGAAGCGGGCCACGGTCGCGTCGGCGTCGCGGGTGTCGAGCGCCCCGCCGCCCCGGGCGTAGCGCCCGAGGTACGCCCGCCACCAGGCGAGCTGCACCGCGTACACCCCGCCGACCAGTTCCTCGTGGCCCTGCCGGGGGAGCAGGCCCCGGTCGGCGAGGGCGCCGAGCAGCGGGAGCAGCTCGCGGTAGAGCAGCCGGATCCAGGTGTGCGGGGAGCGCTGGACGCCCCAGCACTGCTCGCCGGCGTGGTCGGCGAGGACCTCCTCGACCGAGGTCTCCCCGGCGGCGAAGTCGGTGCGGACCCCGGTGTCCGTGACGTCGAAGCGGTAGAGGTGGTGCTCCGTCAGTGGCTCTCCCGCGGCGGGCAGTTCCTCGTCGATGAAGCGTTCCAGGGTGGCGAACTCCGCGAGCAGCGGGCCGGGTTCGACCGCGAGGCGGGGGAAGAGCGGGTTCACGAAGCGGGTCTTCAGCTTGGCGATCTCCTCGGACAGCGCCTGGTAGAGGAAGACCTTGTCGAAGCGGTAGCTGAACGAGAGCCCCACGTACGGGAAGACGGTGCAGCCCCGGCACTCCGGGCGGAAGCCGACCTCCTCGTCCCGCACCCGCAGGAACTCCTCGTCCCGCACCAGTTCGGCCAGCGGCCGCTCCCAGGCGACCGAGTTGTCGAAGGCGTGGTAGCAGGGCAGGACCAGCCGCCCGTCCGGACCGACCGTCAGGATCCGCTTGTTGGCGTAGCACTGCGTCGGCGCCGACGGGTCCTGCGTCTCCACGTACTTCCGGAAGTGCAGGTTGACCAGGGCGAACGGGGCGTACAGCAGCCCGAGGAGCAGGTCGGGTATGGAGCCGTCGTCGGGACCGGGCGCGGGCCGCTCCGGTGCGCAGCCGCCGCCGGCCGGGCGCCCGTTCTGCTCCACCAGCTTCAGCTTCCGGGCGGTGCGGTTGACGTCCCGGACGGTGTCCTGCTCGTCGAAGTACTCGAACATGGTGGAGAAGTAGACGGTCACCCGGTTCTCCTGCGCGAAGCGCAGCAGGTCGGGCACCTCGTCGGCGTTCTCGCGGGTCACCACGCAGATCAGCTTGAGGTGCCCGGCGTCGCCGCGGGCCACCACGGAGCGGATCACGTCGAGCGCCCGGTCGAGCGTCGGCACGCCCCGGATGGCCCGGTAGCGCTCCGGGCGCAGGGTGTCCAGGGAGACGTTCATGGTGTCGACGTGCGGCACGATCGCGTCGATGTGCTTCGCGAAGCGGATGCCGTTGCTGGTGATCTCGACGGTCATGCCGAGCTTCTTCGCGTACTGCACGATGCCGTCGATGTGCGGGTGCAGCACCGGCTCGCCGCCGGTGAAGTCGACGTAGCGGACGCCGAGCGCGTGGAGTTCGTCGAGGATCCGGCGGCCCTGTTCCAGGGTGAGTTCCTCGTACCCCTTGAACTTGTCGTCCTGCCAGACGTTGCAGTAGCCGCACAGCGAGTTGCAGCGGAAGGTGATGTAGAAACGGGCCGACTCGAACGAGCCCGCCGGCGGCGCGCCGGTGGTGGTCACAGACTCTCTCCGTACAGGGGGAACCGATCGGGGGTGCGGGTGCGGGTGCGGGCCGGGCCGGTCAGGGCAGCGGGGCGCCGCGCGCGGCGGTCCAGAGGGCGTACCACTCCTCGTGGCCGAGGCCGGGGGCCCGCCCCACCGCGTCGCGGCAGGCACGGATCCGCTCGGGGCGGGAGGTGCCGATCACCGGCACGATCCCGGCGGGGTGCCGCTGGAGCCACCACAGCACCACGGTCTCCGGGGTGGTGTCGTGCTCCTCGGCGAGCCGGCCGACGAGCGCGGCGGCCGGCCCGGCCGCCGGGTCGGCGTACCGGCCGCCGGCGAGCGCGCCCCAGGCCTGGAGCTCGATGCCCCGCTCGGCGCAGTACTCGACCGTCCCGGACGGGAAGCCGACCTCCGCCCCGGCCGGGGTGTTGACCAGGACGCCCTCCTCGACCCAGGCGCGGCTGCGCAGGCTCATCTCCAGCTGGTCGACGACGAGCGGCACGTCCAGGAAGGACTGGAGCCGCGCGATCTGGGCGGCGTTCATGTTGGAGACGCCGAAGCGCCCGACCAGGCCCTGCCGGTGGAGCGAGGAGAGCGCGGCGGCCAGCTCCTCCGGATCGGCGAGCGGGTCGGGCCGGTGCAGCAGCAGGACGTCCAGGCGGTCGGTGCGCAGCCGGGTCAGCGACTCCTCGACGCGGCGCAGGACGCTGGGGCCGCGCAGGTCGTAGAAGCCGGGCCGGCCGTTCTCGGGGAGCCGGATGCCGCACTTGGACTGGAGGGTGATCCGCTCGCGCAGGCCCGGGGCGCGGGCCAGCACCTCGCCGAAGACGGCCTCGGACTTCCCGTACCGGTAGATGTCGGCGTGGTCGAAGGCGGTGACGCCGATGGCGAGGGCCGCCTCGACGGCGGCCTCGGCGCGGTCGACGTCGGCGGGACCGTACGGCAGGGGGTCCCAGTCGCCGCCGAGGCCCATGCAGCCGTAGACCAGGCGGCGGCCCCGGGCGGGGTGTTCCGTCACGCGGGACGCTCCTTCGTGGTGGGGGCCTCCGGCCGTGCGCCGGGGCCGGCGATCAGGGTGGCGGCCAGCAGTTCGGCGGTGGCGAGGACCGGCAGCTGGGTGTTGGCGGCCGGGACGGTCGGCAGCACCGAGGCGTCGGCCACCGTGAGGTTCGCGAGGCCGTGGACCCGGCCCTCGCCGTCCACGACGGCCGCGGGGTCGTCCGCGGGACCCATCGCGCAGGTCCCCACCGGGTGCCAGTAGGTGCCGGTGCGGGCGCGCAGCTCGTCGTCGCCCAGCAGGTGCGGGGCGGTGCCCCCGGGGAGGCTCGCGAGCGCCTTGAGGGCGGGGGACCCGGCGAGCCGGAGGGCGGTCTCCAGGCCGGAACGGAGCACCGCCAGGTCGCGGCCCTCCGGGTCGGTGAGGAAGCCGGGGTCGAGGGCGAGCGGGGCGAGCGGGTCGGCGGAGGTGAGCCGGACGGAGCCCCGGGAGACCGGCTTCATGAGGAAGGCGGACACGCCCGCCTCGTAACGGCCGGGCGGCAGCGAGCCGAACAGCGGTGGCCCGGCCGAGGGCAGGACGTGCAGGTCCCAGCCGTCCTCGGGGGCGTATGCGCTCGCCGCCCTCAACAGGACGCGGCTGACGTACAGTTCGCCGTCGCGTTCCTTGGCGGCGAGCGCCGCGTCGAGCTCCGGCGTCGGCGCGAGCGGGACGAAGACGCCGGGCTGGTCGCTGAGGCCCGCGCCCACGCCGGGCAGGTCCGAGACGGGGCGGATGCCCAGGGCGCGCAGTTCGTCCGCCGGGCCGACGCCGCTGCGGAGCAGCAGCGCGGGGGAGCCGAAGGCCCCGGCGGCGACGACGTAGTGGTCGGCCCGCAGGGTGCGCGGGGCGCCGTCGGCGTGCACGACGGCGCCGTCGACCCGGCCGCCCCGGACCAGCAGCCGGTCGGCGACGGCGTGCGGCAGGACCATCAGGTTGCGGCGGGCGCGGACGCCGGCGCCGAGGTAGGCGAGGGCGGCGTTCCAGCGGGTGCCGTCGTGCGCGTTGAGCAGCGGGAAGCCGTAGCCGGGTGCTCCGGTGCGGCCCATGTCGACCTCGGTGTGGCCGAGTTCGCGGGCCGCGTCGACGGCGGCCCGCGCCCAGGGGGAGAGTTCGCGGTCGGGGACGGCGCGCAGGCCCATGGCGTCGACGGCGGCGGCGCGGTACGGCTCCATGGCGGCGGAGCCCCAGCGCTCCCCGCCGGCGCGGACCCACTCGCGGTGGTCCGCCTCCGAACCCCAGGTGTTCCAGCAGCCGTTGACGCAGGAGGAGCCGCCGACGACCCGGGCCCGGAAGCGGTGCACGGCCACCTTCCGCTCCCACAGGTCCTCGCGGGGCAGGGCGCGGGCGTCGAGCAGCGGGGCGGGCCAGCCGGCCGGGTCGGGGCCGTGGTCGGGTCCGGCCTCGACGAGGCAGACGGACCGGCCGGGGTCCTCGCTGAGCCGGGCGGCCAGCACGCAGCCGGCGACGCCGCCGCCGAGGACGAGGACGTCGAAGCGGTCGGCGCTCACGCGGCGCCCTCCGGCCCGGACAGCGCCTCGGCCTCGGCCAGCAGGGCGGTCCGGCCGATGGCGTCGCTGCCGGTCGCGGGCACGGTGCAGGCGTAGGCGCCGGCGATCGCGCCGTAGAGGGCGCACCGCTCGACGGGCTCGCCCGCCAGCCGGCCGAAGAGGAAGCCGGAGGCGTAGGCGTCGCCCGCGCCGTTGGAGTCGACGACCGGTCCGCGCGGGGCGACGGCCGGGACGTGGAGGGGGGCGCCGCCGTCCCGGGTGAGGAGGTAGGAGCCCTCCGCGCCGGCGGTGGCGACGACGACCTCGGCCCGGCCGCGCTCCAGGACGCGCCGCATGGTGGCCTCCGGGTCGGCCAGGGCCGTAGTGGAGACGAAGACCAGGTCGGCGCCGTGGGCGAACTCCTCGTGGTAGGGGTTCTCGCCGTCCCAGTTGTGCAGGTCGGTGGAGACGGTCAGCCCCGCCTCGTGGAGCAGCGGGAGGGCGTGGGCGCACGGGTAGGTGATGGAGACGTGCGCGTGCCTGCTGGCGGCGGCCAGCTTGCGGACGGTGTCCTCGGGGAGCCGGTCGGCCTCGTCGGAGCGGCTGTTGTCGTAGAGGGAGAGCCGGCGTCCGTCCGGGCCGACGAGGTTGACCGCGCGCTTGGTGCCGCCGGGCTGGAGCACCTCGGTGAAGTCGATGGCGCGGTCGCGGTGGAAGGCGCGGATCAGGTCGCCGGAGGGGTCGTCGCCGATCATGTCGATGTGGTGGGTGCGCAGGCCGAGCGAGCTGAGCCCGAGGGCGACGAAGTCGCCCGTCTGCCCGGCGCGGGTCTCGATGCCGGGCTGGATCATGTAGCTGTCGGCGTACGGGAGCGGGAGCTCGGGGACGTACACGATGGTGTCGACGCCCGATCCTCCCAGGACGAGGACGTCGTACGCGCTGCTCATGGCTGTTCCTCTCGGGAAGGGGTCCGCAACCACCGCGGATCGCTGAGGAGTTAAGCAGTCAGCCGATCAAGTCGGCAAGATCTTGCAGGTTGTTTCAGAAAAGCCTTGCGGAAAAGGGCCCGGAGGGGCGAACGGATCCCGGGAACGCCGGAGGCGGGACCGGCGCGCGGCCGGTCCCACCCCTGGTGCGGTCGCGGATCAGCCGCGCCAGGCGTCCGCGAGGGTGACGCGGCCGGAGGCCGGGACGGTCGCGGTGCGGTTCGCGCCGCTCTCCCACGTCACGTTCCCCGCGGCGTCCTTGCGCACGTACTTGTACGCGAAGGAGGTGCCGGCCGGCAGGTCCAGGTCCAGCTTCCACACCGGGTAGGCCGCCGGGTCGAGCTTCAGGGCCGCGGCGGGGGCCCAGGTGCCGAGGGCGGCGGCGTCGCCGACGACGTAGACGTTCTGGCCCGGGACGGTGGTGGCGGTGACGGAGAACGAGGCGCCGGTCCCGGTCTGCTGGCCGCCGCCACCGCAGGGGTTGCCGGAGCCGACGATGCCGCCCTTGACGGTGACGTCGCCGGTGCCCAGGGCGTAGTTGGCGCTGTTGTTGTTGTCCCAGGTGCCGGAGCCGTCGTTGAAGGCGGCCTTCAGGCCGGCGGCCGAGCCCAGCGCGACGGTCTTCTTGACCCAGCCGGCGCAGGCGGGCTCCAGGGCGGTGCCGGGGGCGGTGGTCCACTGGCCGCCGGTGGGCGCGTAGTGGAGGTTGTACGCCGGCCAGTTCCTGTCGGTGCCGTAGTAGACGGTGGCGGTGTTGTCGCCCTCTTCCTGCTTGTCGCCGCCGCTCGCGCCGACGTGCAGGGCGACGGCGTCGTTCGCGCCGACCGTGGCCGTGAACGTGCCGTCGGAGCCCACGGCGTACGTGGTGCCGGTGCAGCCGCCGTCCGCGGTGGGGTCGCCGTGCTGGACGTCGCAGTAGGTGCCGGCCGGCAGCGAGGTCCGGAAGGTCCGGGTGATCGCGCCGCCCTCGCGGTTGACGGCGACGAAGCCCTTGTTCCCGCGGCCGAACGCGATGGCGTTGTTGCCGTTGTCCCACCAGTCGGTGACCCCCGTGCCCTCGGTGGCGTTGCGGAAGCCGACCATGTTGGCGATCTGGCGCCAGGCGTGCTGGCAGGACCAGCCGCCGCTGTAACAGGCGCTCACCGCGTGCCCGTTGGGGGCGCCGTCATCCTTGCTGCCGAACTCGTAGCCCGAGTGGACGGAGGGGGTGCCGTAGGGGTGGGCGAGCATGAAGACGTTGGCGAGCGTGTAGCGGGAGCCGTCCTTGTAGCTGAGGCTGCTGCCGTTGCGCTCGGTGTCGTGGTTGGCGACCATGCTGCCGCTCCGGCCCGAGGGCATGTAACCCCACGCCTCGCCGAAGTTCTTCAGGTACGAGAGCTTCTCGTTGTCGAAGATCCGCTTGAGGTCGGTGGTGTAGCGGAACTCCTGGACGTCGCCGGTGGCCAGGTACTCGCTCGGCGAGACGGCCTCGCCGGCGCCGTGGATGGCCTCCTGGACCCAGTAGACGTTCGGATTGCTCAGCTTGCCGCGGATCGCCGCGAGGTCGCCGGCCGCGATGTGCTTGACGGCGTCCACCCGGAAGCCGTCCACCCCCATCGACAGAAGGTCGTTCAGGTAGCCGGCGATTCGGCCCCGGACGTGGTCGCTGCCCGTGTTCAGGTCGGCCAGCGAGGGCTGGCCGGTGTCGCCGAGCTCGCACTCCTGGATGTTGTACCGGTCGGAATAGTTGCCGCCGATGGGGCGGCGACAGCCGTGGAAGTCCTGGTCGGAGTAGAAGCCGGGGTAGTCGTACTTGCCGTAGTCCGTGCCCGCCGTGCCGGTGCCGGAGCCCGAGGTCATGTGGTTGATCACCGCGTCGGCGATGACCTTCACCCCGGCCCGGTGGCAGGTGTCCACCATGTTCCGGAAGGCGGCGCGGTCGCCCAGCGGGCCCTGGATCTTGTAGCTGACCGGCTGGTAAGCGGTCCACCAGGCGCCGCCCTGGATGCGCTCCTGCGGCGGCGAGACCTGCACGTAGCCGTAGCCCTTGGGGCCGAGGGTGGTCGTGCACTCGCGGGCGATCGAGTCGAAGTTCCACTCGAACAGGACGGCGGTGACCTTCTTGTCGCCGTTGGCGGTCGGGGCGGCCGCGGCGGGCTGCGCCGGAGCGCCGAGGGCCGTGGTCAGGCCGAGCGCCAGCGCGGCGGTCGCCAGACCGGCCGCCGGCCGTCCGAAGCCGTGGGGGAGGCCGAACCTCATGGGCGTGCTCCTCGTGGGGGTGCGGATGCGGGTGCGGGGACCGCGGACCCGCCCTACCGGTCAACGGGGCGGCGGGCCACGGGTGTTGTAAGAAGTTGCCGTAACTTTCAGCAAGACCTTGAGCAAGCTAGGTGTGACGTCCGGAGGCCGTCAAGGCATCGGACACGGGCAATTCCGCGGAACCGCCCCCACGTCGTCGTATACGAGAAGAAGCCCGCCCCCTTCAGGGGACGGGCTTCCTCGGCGCACGCCCCGGAGCGGGGCGGCGGGGTCTCAGCCGAGCACGACCGGCAGGTCGAACAGGTCGTTCTGGGTGACCACCGGCTTGTTCCGCAGCTCCTCGCGCGGCACCGCGAGACGCAGCTCGGGGAAGCGGGCGTACAGCGCGGGGAGCGCCACGGACGCCTCCAGGCGGGACAGCGCCGCACCCGGGCAGACGTGCGGGCCGTGACCGAAGGAGATGTGCCGGATCGGCTCGCGGGTGACGTCGAAGTCGCCCGCCGTCGGACCGTGCTGCTCCTCGTCCCGGCCGATCGCGCCGTGCGACACGATCAGCGCCTCGCCCTTCGGCAGCACCCGGTCGCCGACCTGGATGTCCTCGCTCGCGAACCGGATGAGCACGTGCGAGGTCGGCGTCGACCAGCGCAGGGTCTCCTCGATCACGTTCTCCCACGGCACCTCGCCCTTGAGGACCAGGGCGCGCTGCTCCGGGTGGGTCTCCAGGGCGACCACGGCGTTCACGATCAGGCTGATGGTCGTCTCGTGACCGGCCGCCACCATCAGCTGGAGGGTGTTGGTGATCTCCTCCGTGCTGAGCCGGTCGCCGTCCTCCGAGGCCTCGATCAGCGCGCTCGTCAGGTCGTCGCCGGGCGACTCCTTCTTGCCCGCCACGATGCCGGCGAAGAGCGTGGCGAGGTCCGCCATCATCTGCGGCACCTCCTCCGGCGGCGTCTGCGTCGAGAAGAACTTGTCGAACAGCTCCTTCATCCGCGGGTGGTCCGCCGCGTCCACGCCCATCAGCTCGCCGACCACGTTCATCGGCAGCGGGTAGGCGAACTCCGCCTTCAGGTCCACCGTCTCGCCCGCCGGACGCTCCGCGAGCCGGTCGAGCAGCCCCGCCGTCAGGGCCTCGATGCCGGTCCGCAACCGCTCCACCCGGCGCGCGGTGAGCGCCTGGGCGACCAGGGTGCGCAGCCGGCGGTGCTCCTCGCCGTCCACCGTCAGCATCGACTTGCCGGGGTTCGCGAGACCGATCAGCGGCCAGTCCAGCGGTATCTCGCCGCGCTGCCAGGCGCCCCACTGGCCGATGTCCTTGACGAGCCGGGAGTCCGTGAGGAGCGCCCGGGCCTCGGCGTGGCGGGTGACCGCGTAGCAGGGCACGCCGCCGGGCAGCACGACGCGGGCCAGCGGACCGGCCGCGCGGAGCCGGGCGCCCTCGCCGTCGAGGTCCGTGACGAAGGGGTCGAGGACCACGGGCTCGGCGGCGGCGTGGTCGATGGGGCAGGTCATGCGGTCCCTCCAAGGGCGGGGGTCGGGGTGTACGTCACCGGCAGCGCGGTCAGGCCGCGCAGCCAGGGGGAGGGGCGACGCGTCAGGGTGGTCTCGGAGACGGCGAGGTCGACGTCCGGCAGCCGGTCGAGCAGGACCTCGATGCCCGTCCGGGCGATGGTCTCGGCGACCTCCTGCGCGGGGAACGGACAGCGGTGCTCGCCGTGACCGAAGGAGAGGTGGGCGTTGTTGCCGCCGGTGAGGGCGCCTGCGGCGGCCCGGACGTGCGGGTCGGCGTTGGCGGCGGCGAGGCCGAGGAGCACCAGGTCGCCGCGCTCGATCCGCTTCCCGCCCAGGTGGGTGTCGCGCGAGGCCCAGCGGCCGGCGACGTTCTGCGTGGGAGTGTCCTCCCACAGCACCTCGTTCATCGCCTCGCCGACGCTGTGCCGGCCGCCGGAGAGCGAGGCCGCGAAGCGGTCGTCGGTCAGCATCAGCCGCAGCGAGTTGCCGATCCAGTCGGCGGTCGGCTGGTGGCCCGCGGCCATCATCACCATGAGGTCCTGTGCGACCTCCTCGACGGTGAAACCGGCGGTGTTGCCGAGCATCCGCGAGGCGACGTCGTCGCCGGGGGCCTCGGTCTTCGCGGCGAGCAGCGCCCCCATCGACCCCGCCAGGTGCTGCTGGCCGGCCAGCGCGCCGGGACCGCCGTTGATCATGTCGTTCATCGCCGTGACCAGCGCCGGGCCCTCTTCGTCCGCGAAGCCGTAGATGCTGGCGAGCACCCGGACGGGCAGCAGCATCGCGTACTCGGCGATGATGTCGCACGCGCCCTTGCCGCAGAGCCCGTCGATCAGCTCGTCGGCGAACCGCTCGGCGCGCCGCCGCAGTTCGAAGGGGTCGACGGACTCCAGCGCCGCGGAGATCACCTCGGCCCGCTCGCGGTGGCGCTCGCCGACCGTGTACAGGATCGACGGCTGCTTGCGGCCGATCATGGGCAGCAGCGGCCAGTCGGCGGGGATGGCGTCCCACTGGTTCCACAGCTCGGAGTCCCGGGAGAAGAGCACCGGGTCGCTGGTGACCTGGTGCAGCTCCCGGTAGCCGAGGACGAGCCAGGCGGGCACGTCGCCGTCGAGGACGACCGGGGCGACGGCCCCGTGGTCCCGCCGGATCCGCCGGTACAGCTCGACGGGGTCGGTGTGGAAGCGCGGCCCGCTCAGCGGGACCGGCGCGGGTTCGGCAGGGTTCACGGGGCGGGCTCCGGGACGGGCCGCGGACCGTGCTCGGGGTCGGCGGCGACGACGTTCTTCAGGTGCTCGACGAGCGAGATGAGGACCTGCTTGCTGGACTCCCGCGAGCGGGCGTCGCAGAAGACCAGCGGGACCTCGTCGGCGAGGTCGAGGGCCTCGCGGATCTCGGCGGGGGTGTGCGAGGGGCCGCCGAAGTCGTTGCAGGCGACGACGAACGGGGTGCCGTGGTGCTCCAGGCGGTCGACGGCGTACCAGGAGTCCGCGATCCGGCGGGTGTCGACGAGGACGACCGCACCGAGCGTCCCGGAGAAGAGCCGGTCCCACAGGAACCAGAACCGCTCCTGGCCGGGCGCGCCGAACAGGTACAGCACGTTGCGCGCGTCCAGCGAGATCCGGCCGAAGTCGAAGGCGACGGTGGTGGCCGTCTTGGCGGCGACGCCGACGGTGTCGTCGATGCCCTCGCCCGCCTGCGACATGGTCTCCTCGGTGTTCAGCGGGCGGATCTCGCTGACCGAGCGGACGAGGGTGGTCTTGCCGACTCCGAAGCCGCCGACGACGACGATCTTCAGTCCGTTGTCGGCGGTGCTGCTCAGGGTCTGGTGCTGCTCAGAGATTGCGGAGTCCAACGAGCACCTGCTCCAGGATGTCGTGATCGGGAAGGCGGTACGAGGTGGGGCGCGGGTGCCGCGCGCTGATCCGGCCGGTGTCGTGCAGGTCGGCCAGGAGGATCCTGGTGATCGACACCGGCAGCCCGAGTCCGGCCGCGACCTCCACGACGGCGGTGGGGAAGCGGCACATGCGCAGGATGGCGGCGTGCTCGGACTGCATGCCGGGCACCGGATCGCTCTCCGCCACCACGAGCGTGACCACGTCGAAGGCGGTCGACGCGGAGCTGCTGCGGCCGCCGGTCAGGGTGTAGAGCCGGTCGGGGGAGTCGTCGCGACCCGGCCTGACGCGGCTCATCCCCGCGGCCTCGCGACGAGGTGCTCGCCCAGCTGCTCGACCAGTTCGGTCATGTTGTGCCCGACGAGCCCGGCGTCGGCGTCCTCGTCGGCGACGAGCGCGAGGTGGGCGCCCTCCCCGGCCTCGACGATGAAGAGGATGCCGCCGTAGAACTCGGCCATCGCGGAGCGGACGCCGCCGGTGCCGTCGCCGAACTCCACGGAGGCGCCGTGCGACAGGCTCTGGATGCCCGCGGCGATGGCGGAGAGCTGGTCGGCCTGGTCGACGGAGAGCCCGGAGGTGCGGCAGAGCTTGAGGCCGTCCCGGGAGAGGACCAGGGCGTGCCGGGTGCCCGGGGTCCGTTCCAGCAGGCCCTCCAGGAGCCAGCTGAGCTTGTCGTCGGTGGTCGTGCCGGTCATCGCGGATTGCCTTCCGAATGGGGGTGGTTCGAGGGCGGCGTGTTCGGTTCCGTCGCGGGGGGAGCGGCGGGGCCGGTGGCGGGGGGCTCGCCGGACGGCGTCCCGGTGCCGCGCAGACCGCTCTGGAAGCCGCCGAAGCGGGCGCGGGCCGCCTCGCCGGTGCGGGGCGCGGCCGGGCGGGCCGGTTCGGCGGGGGACTTGCCGCTCTCCTGGTGCGCGGCCAGGGTCCTGCCGCGCCGCCTGCGGGGCAGCAGGATCCCGGCCCCGTCCGTCCCGGCCGGGGCCCCGTCCCCCGACTCGGCCCCGGCCGGGGCCTCGGGGGCCGTCTGCGGCGCGGTGGCCGGCGCGGCGTCGGGGGCGGTGCGGGGAGCGGGTACGGGGAGCGGCGCGGCGGACCGTTCGGCCGCGGGCGGCCCGGCGGTCTCGGCGCCGCGGGTGACGATCTCCTGGGGGATCATCAGGACGACGCCGGTGCCGCCGCGGGCGGAGGGCCGGAAGGAGACCGACAGGTTGTGCTTGCGGGCCAGCCGGCCGACCACGTGCAGGCCGAGGCGGGTGCCGGAGAGCCCGGCCAGGTCCTGGGCCGTCGCGTCGACGGCGGCCTCGGCGCGCCGGAGCTGCACGTCGCTCATGGTCAGGCCGCTGTCCTCGACGGTGATGACGACGCCCGCCGGCACCTCCTCCACGTAGACGTGGACCTCCGCGCTCGGCGGGGAGAAGTTGGCGGCGTTGTCGAGGAGTTCCGCGAGCGCGTGCATGACGCCCTCGGCGGCGTGGCCGGCGACGGCCGCCTCGCACTTGGAGTGCAGCCGGACCCGCTGGTAGCCGGCGATGCGGCCCATGGCGCCGCGCAGGATCGACTCCATGACGATGGGCCGGGCCCAGCGGCGGCCGGAGCGGGCGCCGGTGAGGACGGCGACGGAGTCGGCGAGCCGGCCCGCCTGGGCGGTGCGGTGGTCGAGGTGCAGCAGGTCGGCGAGGACGTCCTCGTCGGCGTGCCGGTGCTCCATCTCGCGCAGGTCGGCCATCATGCTCGTGGCCAGCGCCTGCATGCGGCCGGCCGCGTTGGCGGCGGCGGCGAGGGCGGCGGAGCGGGCGGACTCGGCGCGGCGCAGCCGCTGCTCCAGGCCGGCGACCACGGCCGCGTGGCCGGCGGCGAGCCGCTCGGCCTCGGCCCGCTGGGCGCGGACGAGTTCGTCGGTGCGGGCCGCGTGGGCGGCCGCCTCGGCGGCGACCGCGGCCTCGTGACGCTCCTTCAGGGCGTCGGTCTCGCGCTCGAAGGCGGTCTGGCGCCGGGCGGCGTAGGTGTCCTGGGAGGCGACCTGGGCGGCCAGCTGTTCGGCCCGTCTGGTCAGGCCGCGGGCGGTCCGCGCGTACCAGGTCACGGCGAAGGCGGCGGCGCCGAGGAGCAGCACGCCGCAGACCGCGAACCAGGCCAGTGAGGGGCGGACTTCGGCCGGGGCGGCACTCGTCGCGGCGGCGGTGAGCGCACCACCCGCGGCGACGGTCAGCAGGGAGGCGATCAGGGCAGGGCGGAACGGGGTGGGCGACGCCGACATCAACCGGACTCTCGAGAGGCAGGCACAGGGAGGTTCGGAACGACCGCACTATAGAGGCGTTCTTGATCGGTTCGGAACTCTCTCCGATCGGATCGCTATCCGGACTGACACAAAACCTTCCAAATGGTGGCCCTGATTCCGCACCACCTCGTCCACCGGCCCGTTCGCCCGCCTGTCCACCGGCCCGTTCACCGGTCCGCCCCCGCCCGTCCGCCGGCCCCGCCGTCGCCCCGCCGCGCCCACCGCCCCCGCCCTCCGGGCAGAATGACGGACCGTACGGTACGTCCCCGACCGGAAGGCACCCCGGTGAAGCTGCCCGACTCAGGCCGCGGCGTCCTCGTCAGCGGCGCGTCCCGAGGGCTCGGCCGGGCGGTCGCCCGGGCCTTCGCGGCCAACGGCGACCGGGTCGCCGTCCACTACGGCACCCGCGCCGACGACGCCCGCGCCACCCTCGACTCCCTCGAAGGGAGCGGGCACGTCCTGGTCGGCGGCGACCTCGCGGACCCCGCGGAGGCGGCCCGGGTCGTCGACGAGGCCGCCGCGGCCCTCGGCGGGGACGGCGGCGGCGTGGACGTCCTGGTGAACAACGCCGCGGTGAACCTTCCGCACCCCCTCGCGGAGACGCCGTACGAGGAGTGGGCGGAGCTCTGGCGGCGGCACGTCGCCGTGAACCTGCTCGCCACCGCGAACCTGAGCCACCTCGTCGCCCGCCGCCTGATCGACCGGGGAACGCCCGGCCGGATCGTCAACATCGGCTCCCGGGGCGCCTTCCGGGGCGAACCCGACCACCCCGCCTACGGCGCGACCAAGGCCGCCGTCCACGCCCTCGGCCAGTCCCTCGCCGTCTCCCTGGCCCCGCACGGCATCGCGGTCGCCTCGGTCGCCCCCGGCTTCTTCGCCACGGAACGGGTCGCGCCCCGCCTCGAAGGCCCCGGAGGCGCCGCGATCCGCGCGCAGAGCCCCTTCGGGCGGGTCGCCGACCCCGACGAGATCGCGGCCGCCGTCCTCTGGCTCGCCTCGCCCGCCGCCGAATGGGCCTCCGGGACGATCCTGGACCTCAACGGGGCCTCGTACCTCCGGAGCTGAAACCGGCGCACCCCGGGCGCGAGGACGCGCACGGCGGGGGCGCGGTTCGAACGCCTGCCGCCCGCGCGCCTGCCCGAAAGGATGAACGGCGGGCATCGGCGGCGTTTCCCGCCGGGACCGCCGCCACCCTGCTGCCGTGCGTAAGGAGCGCGAGTTCACGGTCCCCTCCCAGCGGGCGCCCCGACGGGCCCGGCCGGGCCCAGGACCGGCCGGCCGGACCGGGGGAGGGCCCGCCGCGGCGCGCCCGGGCGCGCGGGACCGGGCGCGGTACTGGGTCGACCGGACCGTGGTGCGCGGGGTGACCGCCCTGGTCGCCTGGCTCGCCCTGGCCTGCCTGTCCCTGGTGGCGCCCGTGAGCGCCCTGCTCGTGTGGACCGACGACGCCTCGCCGGACACCCTCCAGGGCAAGGCGGCCACCGTCTGGCGGACCGTCGGCCAGACCCTCCGGCTCGGCGGCGAGGTCGGACCGCCGCTGCGCGTCGCCCTCTCGGTCTTCCTGGCCCTGGTGTCGCTGCTGTACGTCTCCACCCTCGTCGGCATCGTCACCACCGCCATCACCGACCGGCTGGCGGAGCTGGAGCGCGGGCAGACCACGGTGGTCGAACGCGGCCACACGGTGGTGCTCGGCTGGTCCGAGCAGGGGCCCACGGTCGTCGCCGAACTGCTCGCCGCCCACGCCCAGCGGCGCGGGGGCGCGGTGGTCGTGCTGGCGGACCGCGACAAGGCGGAGACGGAGCGGGAGGCGCGGGACGCGCTGCCGTCCCGCGGCCGGATCCGGCTGCTGTGCCGCCGGGGCCGCCCCGCCGACCCGGCCGTCCTGGCGCGGGTCACCCCCGGGGCGGCGGAGGCGGTCGTGGTGCTGCCGCCGGACGGTCCGGGCGGTGACGCGCAGGTGATCAGGACGCTCCTCGCGCTTCGGGCGGCGGTGGGGGAGGGCTGCCCGGTACGGGTCGTGGCGGCGGTCAGGGACGGCGCCCACCTGGCGACCGCCCGCCTGGCCGCCGGGCCGGGCGCGGTGGTCCTGGACGTCGACGACCTGGCGGCCCGGCTGCTCGTCCAGTGCGTCCTGGAGCCCGGCCTCGCGCTCGTCCTGGAGGACCTGCTGGACTTCGCCGGCGCCGAACTCCACACCCTCCACCGGCCCGGCCTCGCCGGCCGCCGCTACGGCGAACTCGCCGCCGCCTGCCCCGACTCCTGCGCGGTCGGGATCGTCCTGCGGGACGGCACCCCGCGCCTCAACCCGCCGCCGGACACCGAGCTGGCCCCCGGCGACGGCCTCCTCGTCCTGGCCGAGGACCACCGCGCGATCGTCCTCCCGCCCCCGCCCCCGCCGGCGTCCACGCTCGCGCCCGTGCTCCGGCCCCCGCTCGCCGCACCGGCGGTACCGCCCGCGCCCGCCACCGCGGCGGCCCTCGGTTCCGCCCCGCCCGCGCCCGCGCCCACCCCCGCGCCCGCGCCCACCCCCGCACCGGCGCCCGCCCCCGCACCGGCACCCCCGCCCGCACCGGCGTCCGCGCCCCGGCGGGCCCTGGTCCTCGGCTGGAACGGGCGGGCCGAACGGGTGCTGGAGGGGCTGGTGCGGGGCGGGGTGACGCCGGTGCGGGAGGCCGGCGACGCGGTGCCGGCGGAGCCGGAGGCGTACGACCACGTGGTGGTCCTCGCCGGTCCGGGCGGCGACGGACGGCCGCACCCCGACGACCGGACCCTGGTCGCCCTGCTCCACCTCCGGGCGCGCGAGCGGCGCTCGGGCCGGGCCGTGCCGGTGGCGGCCGAACTCACCGACGCCCGCAACCGCCCCCTCGCCCCCGCGGGCCCCCGCACCGACCTCCTCGTGACCGGCCGGCTGACCGCGCTGCTCCTGGCCCAGGTGTCCCAGAACGGCCACCTGGCGGCCGCCTTCGACGAGCTGTTCGCCCCCACCGGCGACGGAGTCCGCCTCCGCCCCGCCGCCGACTTCCTCCCGCCCGGCACCGAGGCCGCCTTCGCGGACCTGGTCGCGGCGGCCGCCCGGCAGGGCCTCGCCGCCATCGGCTACCGCCCCCGCGACTCCGCCCGCCCCCGCCTCAACCCGCCGAAGGCCGCGTCCAGGACCTGGTCCGCGGGCGACGTGCTGATCGTGGTGGGGGCGGCGTGACGCGGAGGCCGGGGCGCCGGGGCCGCCCCGGCGACTTGCCGTTTTTCGCAATTGGTCACATCGCTCAGTAGAATCGCGGGGTGAACGAGAACCTGCCCCCCTGCCCCGAATGCTCCGGCGTCTACACCTACGAGATGGGCGCCCTGCTCGTCTGCCCCGAATGCGGCCACGAGTGGCAGGCGGGCGGCGAGGCAGCCGCCGGGGCCGAGGCCGACGGCGCCAAGGTGATCAAGGACGCGGTGGGCAACGTGCTCGCCGACGGCGACACGGTCACCGTCGTCAAGGCGCTCAAGGTCAAGGGCAGCCCCAGCGGCATCAAGGCCGGCACCAAGGTCCGCAACATCCGCCTCGTGGACGGCGTCGACGGGCACGACATCGACTGCAAGGTGGACGGCTTCGGCCCCATGCAGCTCAAGTCGAGCGTGGTCAAGAAGGCCTGACCCCCGCCATGACCAGGACCGCGCCGCTCTACCAGCTGAAGGCGGAGTTCTTCAAGACCCTCGGCCACCCCGTGCGCATCCGCGTCCTGGAGCTGCTGAGCCGACGGGAGCACGCCGTCTCGGAGATGCTCGCCGAGGTCGCCGTCGAACCCGCCCACCTCTCGCAGCAGCTCGCCGTCCTGCGGCGCGCGAACCTGGTCGTCGCCCGCCGCGAGGGCTCCGCCGTGCACTACGCGCTCACCGACCCCCGGGTGGCGGAGCTGCTCGCCGTCGCGCGGGCCATCCTCTCCGGCGTCCTCGCCGGCCAGGCCGAACTCCTCGCCGACCTGCGCGCGGCCGGACCACAGCCGTCACCGACGCCGGGACCGGAGCCGGAACCGGAGCCCGGGCCCGGCCGCTGACACGGGCCGCGCGGGGGAGCGGGCCCCCTCGCCCCTCCTCGACGGCAACACCCTGATCAGGGCGTTCCCTTGGGTGATACGAGCGTGCGCCTCCCGTCTTCTCGTGGCATCCGACAGTACGGCGGCCGGGCGGGGGCGGCGCAGACTCGGTGCCCGGAGGAACACCCGACGACCACGAGGGGGCGGCACGATGACGGTGCGGCAGTACGACGGAATCGGCGAGGTGTTCGAGGGCTTCAAGGCCCTGCCCCTCGCCCGCTACGGAGAGGTGCCCAGCGTCCTGGAGCTGGTCGGCGACGTCACCGGCAGGTCGGTGCTCGACCTCGCCTGCGGCACCGGCTTCTACAGCCGGGAGCTCAGGCGGCGCGGCGCCGCGGACGTCCTCGGCGTCGACATCTCCCCCGAGATGATCGCCGCCGCCCGCGCCATCGAGGCCCGCGACCCGCTGGGCGTGCGCTACGAGGTCGGCGATGTCGCCGAACTGCGGGCGCCCGACCAGCCGTTCGACCTCGCGCTCGGCGTGCAGTGCCTCAACTACGCCGGATCGATCGCGGAGATGGAGCGCATGTGCGCGAACGTCCACGCCGGCCTGGTGCCGGGAGGACGGTTCTACGTGCTCGCGCAGAAACCCGACTACGCCTTCGACTGCGCGTCCCTGGAGACGTACGGCTTCCGCTGCGAACCGACCGGCGAGGAGATCGAGACGGGCCCCCGGGTCCGGGTCACCGCCCTCCTCGACCCCCACCCCATCAGCATCGTCGGCGCCGCCCCGCGCCGCGAGGTCTACGAGGACGCCCTGGCGAAGGCCGGCTTCCGCGACGTGGAGTGGCTGCCGCTGCGGATCTCCGCGGCGGGCCACGAGGCCTACGGCGAGGAGTTCTGGGCCGACCTCCTCGCCCACCCTCCGCTCGAACTCCTCCGCTGCCGCGCCTGAGACCGGCCCCGCAACCCCCTGGGGGCACCCCGCGGTTTGCCGCCGCCGGGCGCCCCCAGGGACCGGCCCCACCCCGCCGGGACCGCCCCCGGCTCCCCGGGGACCTCGCCGACCGCGTGCCGCCCACCTCCCCGCGTACGCCCCGACGGCCCGCTGGGGCCTCGGTGACGCCGGCCCGCTTCGGCAAGGTCTTGCGCGCCGAGTCCGGCCCCCCCCCGGGCCCCGCGCGCACGGAACCGGGACCGCTGAACCCCGGCGGGCCCTACCCGCGCGGGAGTTCGGACAGGAGGTCCGGATTGACGATCCGCAGGATCGCCGCGACCTGCGCGGGGTCCGCCGCCGCCCACAGGACCCGCCGCGCCGCCCGGTACTTGGCGGCGAGCCGCTCGCGCGGCTCCGGCGCGAGCCCCGCCGCCCGGTCCGCGCGGCTGTTGTGGGCGTTGTCGGCGATCTTCACCAGGGTGGCGTCGGGATTCCGCGCGATGCGCCGGATCTTCTCCTCGTACGAGCCTCCGGGCTCGTTGGTGACCGCCTCGACGACGCGGACGACCCGGTCGGGGACCCCGGCGGCCCGCAGCTCCCCGGCGGTCCACGGGGTGTCCTCCAGGACGTCGTGGAGCAGCCCCGCCATGGCGAGCTCCGGCCCGAGCGGGGCGAGCCCGGCGGCGACGGCCCGCACGTGCTCCACGTACGGGACACCGGCCTTGTCGGTCTGACCGGCGTGCGCGCGGCCGGCCAGCGCGTCCACCTCGGCGAGCGTCATCATGCCCCCATCATCCCGCCACACGGTGTTCATGCGGAACAGGAATTCCCCCGCCGCGCCGCTCCGTTGCCGCCTTCATGACCCTCGGCATCACGCTCTCCTCGACCTCCCGGCAGCTCCCCGTCGACGACACCGTGCGCCTCGCGCGCGAGGCCCGGGAAGCCGGGCTGCACTCCGCGTGGTTCGGGCAGTCCTTCGCGTACGACTCGCCGGCGCTGGCCGCGATCGTCGGCCGCGAGGTGCCCGGCCTGCACGTGGGGACGGCGGCCCTGCCGGTCTTCGGCCGCCACCCGCTGCTCGTCTCCAGCCAGGCGCAGACCGCCCAGGCCGCCACCGGCGGCCGCTACCACCTCGGGCTCGCCCTCGGCACCCGGCACCTCACCGAGACCGCCTTCGGCCTCCCGTACCGGCGCCCCATCGGCCTGCTCCGGGAGTTCCTGACCGCCCTGCGGCCCCTCCTGGAGACCGGAGGGGCCGACTTCCACGGCGAACTGCTGACCGCCACGACGCCCTACCCGGCGGCCGTCCCCGGCGCCCGCCCGACCGTGCCCGTGCTGGTCGCCGCGATGGGCCCGCAGGCCCTCCGCGTCAGCGGCGAACTCGCCGACGGCATCCTGCCCTTCCTCGCCGGCCCGCGGGCCCTCGCCGAACACATCGTGCCCGCCGTGACGGCCGCGGCACGGGCGGCGGGCCGTCCCGCGCCCCGGATCACGGCCCTCGTCCCCGGCGTCGTCACGGCCGACCCCGACGGGCTGCGCCGCCGGGCCGCCGAAGCCCTCGCCCTCTACGAACGGATCCCCTCCTACCAGCGCGTCATCGAACTGTCCGGCGCCGACGGCGCGGCCGGCCTGGCCGTCCTCGGCGACGAGGAGGCCGTGGCTGCCGAGGTCCGCCGCTACTACGAGGCCGGCGCCACCGAAGTCGTGTTCACCGCGACCGACCTCGGCGGCGAGGACGCCCGCCGGCGCACCTGGAAGCTCCTGGGCGAACTCTCCGCAGCTCGCTGACCGCCCGCGCGTCCGGTTCCGTCCGTGCGCCCGCTCCCGTCCGTGCGGGACCCCCGGCCCCGCACGGCGGCCCGGCGGCAAGCCGGAACAGGCCATGGTCGTCGGACGCGCCCGGGAGGGCCGCCCGTGGTCCGTCGACGGCCCCGTGACTTCACGAGAACACAACTGCCCAGCAAGATGCCAGGGTTACCGTGATCCGGACGCATCCGGTCCGGGGGTTGTGGTCCGGTTCGGGCGGGCAGGTTTGCAGCGTCGCGTGGCGGGAATTGTCGGCCGTCAGCGACAGCGGCAACATACAACGGGTTCCGAGGACTGAAGGAGGTGGAGCGACCATGCCCCTGCATGCCGTCGAAATCCCCGAGTTGTGGATGCCTCATCCACTCAAGGTCAATCCGCACCTGCCGGGGCTCCGCGCCGAGAGCGAGACCTGGGCCCGCGAGATGGGCATGCTGGACTCCGGCGACGGACGTCCCGACCACCACCCGATCTGGACCCAGACGCAGTTCCGGGCCATGACGGTCGACCTGCTCACCGCCTGGACCCTGCCCGACGCCTCGCCCGCGGCCCTCCGGCTCAACCACCGCTTCAACATCTGGGCCCTCGCCTGGGACGACTACTTCGCCCACTCCTTCAAGCGGACCAGCGACCTCCAGGGCGCCCACGACTTCACCGCCCGGCTCCACGCCTTCCTGCGCACGGAGGAGGGCGCCCGCCTGCCCGAGCCGGTCAACGCCGTCGAGCGGGGCATCGCCGACCTCCAGCGCCACCTCTTCCCGCCCCGGCTCGCCCACTGGCGGCAGGAGTTCAGCCGCGCGCTGGCCCGCTACGTCGACGCGGGCGTCGAGGAGCTGGCCAACAGCCGCACCGGCCGCGTCCCCCACCTCATCGACTACGCCCCCTTCCGGCGCGAGAGCTTCGCCGCGCACACCGCCCCCTACTCCGTCGAACTCGCCACGGGCGCCCGAATACCGGAGCGGATCCGGGACCACCGCACCGTCCGCGCGCTCACCGCCGCCTTCATGGACGTCATGGGCCTGGCGAACGACATCGCCTCCTACGAGCGGGAGGTCCACGAGGAACACGACGTGAACAACCTCGTCGTCGTCCTCGGGACCTCCCTGGGCATCCCCCTGCGCGAGGCCGTCCCGGCCTCCGTCCACCTCGTCAACTCCCGCATGCGGGACTTCGAACAGCTCCGCGAGGAGGACGTCCCCCTGCTGGCCCGCCGCGCCGGACTGGACCCCGAGGAGCGGACCGAGCTGGACACCTGGCTGGGCGGCGCGTGCAGCTTCCTCTCCGGCCTCCACGCCTGGTACACCGGCGCGCCCCGCTACGTCCCCGCCGACCCGGCCTTCCCGGAACAGCGCGGGCCCGCCCCGGCTCCCCCCGAGCAGTGGTACGGAAGGGGTGCCGGCCGGCACGCGGCGACACCCCCCTCCGTCGTCGGGCTCGGTCGGGACGCCGAGCCATGACGGCCCTACCGGAGCCGCAGCAGCCGCTGCAGCCGCTCCCACCATGACGGCCGCGCCCCCGGCCGGCCGGCCGGCCGGGAGGCGACGGCGGGAGCCGCCTCCGGCGGCGCCGGGGTCCCGGCCGCGTGCGGCGGCGGGGCGGCCGGCAGCGGAGCCTCGTACTGGTGGCCCCGCGGCGCCCGCGGGGCGAAGGTGACCGGCAGCGCCGTCAGGTGCCGGGCCCAGGTGGAGGAGCGCCAGCTCAGCTCCTCCTCCGGGATGGACAGGGCGATGTCGGGCAGCCGGGTGAGCAGGATGTCGATGCCGGTGTCGGCGATGATGCGGCCGACGTCCTGACCGGGGCACTCGTGACTGCCGGCGCTGAAGGACAGGTGCGCGCGGTTGTGGTGCACCGGTGCCGCCGGATCCGGGCGGACCGCCCGGTCCATGTTCCCGGCCGCCAGGCCCAGCAGCAGCATGTCGCCCGCCATGATCCGCTGCCCGCCGAGCGTGGTGTCGCCGTTGGCGTAGCGGGACGGGCAGACCATCAGCGGAGGCTCGTCCCACAGGACCTGCTCGACGGCCTCCGGCAGCGTCATCTGACCGCCGGCCAGCGAGCCGCGGAACCTCGGGTCGGTGACCACCATCCGCAGCACGTTCGACATCAGGTTGGCGGTGGTCTCGTAGCCGGCGAGCAGCACCAGGCGCAGGTGGTGCACGACCTCCTCGTCGGTGAGCCCCGCCGGGTGGGACAGCAGCGCGGAGGCGATGTCCTGTCCGGGCCTCACGCGCTTCTCCTGGACCAGCCGCTCCAGGCTGTCCACCACGAACGCGTTGCTCGCCAGCGAGGTCGCGGTGGCCTTGAAGAGGTCCCGCGCGGCCTGGACCAGCTTCGGCGCCTCCTCGTCGGACATGCCCAGCAGGTGGATCAGCGTGAGCATCGGCAGGTGCTCGGTGAAGCGGTCGACCAGCTCCGCCTCGCCCGCCTCGCAGAAGGTGTCGATCAGCTCGTGGGCGAAGCGGTTGATGCGGCGCCGGATCCCCCGGTGGTCGAACTGGTCGAGCGAGGCGGTGACGGCGCTGCGCAGCCGCTGGTGCTCCTCGCCGTCCGCGCAGACGCAGTCGGGACGCCAGCCGATCATCGGCATCAGCGGCGAGGTGGCGGGGTCGATCTCCCCGGTGCTCCAGCCGTGCCAGACCCGGGGGTCGCGGGAGAACTGGGTCGCGCGGGTCGCCACGTCGCGGTTCTCGTTGTAGCCGAGGACGAGCCAGGCGCGGACGTCGCCGTCGAGCAGGACGGGCGCCACCGGGCCGTGGACGGCGCGCAGTTCCTCGTACAGGCCCATGGGGTCGGTCTCGGCGGCGGGGCCGTAGAGCCGGGCCGCGCCGCCGGGTCCGGTGGCCGCGTGGGCCGGGCAGCCGGGCGGCGGGACGAGCCCCGGGTCCTGCGCGGCGTGCTCGTGGGCGGGGAGGGTCATGCGGTCTCCTGGGCGGCGAGGGAGCACAGGTAGACCATCAGCGAGAGCAGCGCGTCCCGGCAGGACGCCCGGTCGCGGGCGTCACAGGTGACCAGGGGGACGGAATCGCTGAGGGCCAGGGCCGTGCGCAGTTCGGGCAGTGGGTACTGGGGGGCCTCGGGGAAGGTGTTGACGGCCACCACGAAGGGGACGCGGCGGTCCTCCAGGCGGGTGATGATCTCGAAGCAGACCTCGATCCTGCGGGTGTCGACGAGGACCACGGCGCCGAGCGCGCCCTCGAAGATCCCGTTCCACAGGAACCAGAAGCGCTCCTGTCCCGGGGTTCCGAACAGGTAGAGGATCAGTTCCTCGTTGATGCTGATCCGGCCGAAGTCCATCGCGACGGTCGTGGTGTTCTTGCCGGTGACGCCCGGGTTGTGGTCGATCCCGACACCGGCCTGCGTCATCCGTTCCTCGGTGGTCAGCGGCTGGATCTCGCTCACCGCTCCGACCATCGTGGTCTTGCCCACGCCGAAGCCGCCGACGACGACCACCTTGACGCCCCTGGCGCCGTGCGGCAGCAGCAGGTCGGGTGCGCGCGGCCCCGCCCTGAGCGTGTCAGAGTCTCCGTAGTCCATGGATCACCGCCTCCAAAAGGCCGCGGTCGGGGAAGGCCGCGACGGGCACGGGCGCAATGGCCTCGACGCGTTCGTCGTCGACGAGCTGGGACAGCAGCACGGTGACGACGCTGAACGGAAGGCTGAGGTAGGCCGAGACCTCGGCCACCGACAGCGGGTACTCGCACATGGTGAGGATGGACGCCTGCTCGGGTTGCATCGAGGGTTCGGGCGTGGACCTCGTCGCGATCAGGGTGACCAGGTCGAAGGCCTTGGCCGAGGACCCCTCGCCGCCGGTGATGACGTAGAGCGGTACGGGGTTGCCCTCCTCCCAGGGCTTCGGGTTGTCCGAGGTCACATCGCCTGCCGGACGTCTTCACGCGGCGGACTGGTCATGTGCCGGCCGATCCTGGTCACGAGCGTGCGCATGCGGTCGCCGAGCAGTCCCGCGTCCACCTCCGCGTCGGCCAGGACGGCGAGGTAGGCGCCGGGGCCGGCCGCCATCAGGGAGAAGTAGCCGCCGTCGGCCTCGATGCCGACCATGTGGGTCGAGCCGTTCCCGTGCGGGAACATCTGGGCGATCGCCCGGGCGAGGCTCTGGATGCCGGAACAGGCGGCGGCGATGGCGTCGGCGGTGTCGGGCGCCGTGTTGGCCTGGCCGATGCTGAGACCGTCCGCCGACAGGACGACCACGTGCCGTACGTGGGGGACGCCGCCCACGAGCTCGGTGAGCATCCAGTCGATGTTGGGCAGTGGCTGCATGTTATTCGACCTCATCAGACGGCTGGCTGTGCGGAGTGGAGGATGCGGTGCCCGAGCGCTTGTCGCCGTTGAAGGCCTCCCACATCAGCCCGGGCTGGCGGGCGGGATTGCTGGGGGCGGGCGTCGGCTCGGGGCCGGTGCGGAGGACCGGCGTGGGGACGGGCGAGTCGCGGCGGCGCTTGGGCAGGCCGTTGAGGGTCTGCCCGTCGATGAAGGGCGCCGCGCCCTCGTCGAAGGAGGTGGGGAGGAGGGGGGTGGGCGGCGGTACGGGCGCCGGTGCCGGCGGCGGCACCGAGGGGCCACCGCGCGACGGCAGCGGACGCAGCGGTCCCGCCGCGCGCTTGCGCGCGGGCTCGGGGGTTCTCACGACGGGCTTCTCCACCGTGGTGATCAGGCGGCGGGGTACGAGGATCACGGCCCGTACGCCTCCGTAGGCGGAGGGACGCAGGTCGACGTCGCAGCCGTGCTCGCGGGCCAGCCGGGCCACCACCGGCAGGCCGAGCTGGGTCACCTCGCCCAGGCCGGCGAGGAAGAGCCCGGACGACGAGTCCGTCATGACGCGGTTGATGCGGTGCCGGACCTCCTCGGTGAGGCCGACGCCGCGGTCCTCGATCTCGATCGCGATGCCCGAGGGCACCTCGACGGCGCTCACCTCGACGGGGGAGTGCGGCGGCGAGAACGTCGTGGCGTTGTCGAGGAGTTCGGCGAGCAGGTGGATCAGCGGCTCGGCGCCGGGACCGATGATCGCCGCCTCGGTGACGGACTGGAGCTTCACGCGGGGGTAGTCCACGATCCGCGACATGGCGCCGCGCAGCACGTCGTAGAGGGGGATGGGCTTCGACCACTGGCGTCCGGGGCGGGCGTCGCCGAGGACGGCGATGCTCGCCGCGAGGCGGCCGATGAGCGCGTTGCGGTGGTCGACGTCCTGCAGGCCGCGGGCGAGCACGAGGTCCATGCCGTGGACCATCTGCATCTCCCGGAGGTCCTTGGCGAGCTGGTGCACGATCGCCTGGACGCGGCGGGCGACGGCCACGAGGGCGCGCTGGGAGGAGTCCCGGGTGTTCTCCTCGGCCTCGACGGCCTCCAGAAGGGTCTGGAGGGCGTTCCTCAGCGCCTCGGCGAACTCCGGGTCCAGATGGTCGCCGAAGCGGACGGACCGCACGATCTCCGAGGTGGGGTCGCCCTTCTGGAGCCGGGCGACGGCCGCGGGCAGGAGCTTCTCCGCCATCCACACGGTGCTCGTCCGCTGGTCGGCCAGGCGCGCGAGCAGCGCCGCCTCGCTCTCCGCGTGGGCCTGCCGCGCCGCCCGCAGCGCGCCCGTGTGGCGGGCCTCCTCGGCCGCCCGCGCCAGGCGCACGGTCAGCGCCGCGCTGCCGACCGTGAGGGAGACCGCCGCGAAGCCGTACCAGGCCACCGGTGTCCGTATCTGCGCAGGCGCGAAGAGCAGCCCTATGGCGAAGAGGACGGCGAGCACACCCGGCGGGACGAGCCACACCGGAGCCGCCGTGCCCGGCCTGGCTCTGGAAGTTGAACCTGCGCGAACCATCAACGGTTTCCCTCGGGAGTCTGGAACGGGAAGCGGACTGAAATGGCGCGACGTACCGACGGGAGGAAATGCCCTCGTCTCCTCGCGGCCGTGCTCCGTAGGCGCCCGCTTCCAGCGTTCATGACTCGCTGTGAGCGAGGCGCAACACATCTGCGGAGCATAGTCAGTTCGGGATTGGCGTGTGACCTTGATGGAAGGAAGGGTTCTATCAGTCAATCCAGCCCCATAAGAGAGCAGGAATGCATATCGAAAATGATAGAAAGCGATCAGAGACCGTGCTTTTTACCGGTCATTACGGAACACGCCGAGGGTCCGGACTCCCGTACGGGAGTCCGGCCCCCCCGGGTGTTTCGGGGGGGCGCCCCGCCGGCGCGGGGGGGCGGGGGCGCCCGAAACCCCCGCCAAGCCCACC
>NZ_JBHYPS010000064.1:0-29454 GCF_042746075.1 Streptomyces sp. NPDC058758
CGCACTCCTGTACGCCGCGGGCTCACGTGACGGTGACCGGGGTCGGGAGTGCGCGTCGGACCGGCCGGCGGGGGTAAGGGCCCAGGGCGGCGGGGTTCGGGCGTGGTCGCGGGATTACCGGGACGGGGGGGTGCGGGTGGCGGTCTTGACCCTGCGGTAGGCCCAGGTGGTGGTGAGGGCGGTGAGGGCGGCGTCGATGCCGCCCGGGAACTCGGCCGGGGCATCAGCGTGGGGTCCGGGCGGTGATTCCGTAGCCGTCCGGCCAGGCCGCGGGCCGGAAGGAGCGGGGCCGCATCGGCGGCCGTGCGCCGGTCCTCGGCCGCGAGGCCTGCACACGGCGGAACGCCGTCGAACGCTGCGTCGACAGGCTCAGGAAGTAGCAGGGTCTTGCCGCCCGCTGCGTTAAGGCCGCTGTGCTCCGCCTCGCCGTCATCTTGATCTGGTCAGCGAGATGATCCGAGAGGAACTGCCCAGCCGCGCCCCGGCCTCTCGGGGTCAGGAGAAGGTGAGGACCGCCTTGCCGTGGAGGCCGCCGGAGCGGAGGGCGGTGACGGCGTCCGCGGCGGCGCTCCAGTCGCCGCGCCATGTGATGCCGGGGTCGAGCTCTCCGGCCGCGACGCGGTGGGCGAGCAGGCCCAGGTCGCGGTCGAGGCCGGCGCAGCCGAGCAGGAAGAAGGTGACGAGGGAGCGGTCGTGGCGTTTCTGGTCGCCGAAGAGTGCCCCGAAGGGGAAGTTTTCGCCGTGGCCGGAAGCGTGGCCGACGGCGACGAGGGTGCCGCTCTCGCGGAGCGTCCCGTAGGCCTCGACGAGCTGGTCGCCGCCCACCAGGTCAAGCACACCGTCCATCGGCCGGGCGGCCTGTCTGGGGGTGCCGACCACCTCGTGGGCGCCGAGGCGGCGCAGCAGGTCGCCGTGGGCGGCGGGGTCGCTCGTGCAGGCGATGACGTGTGCGCCGCCGGCGCGGGCGAGCTGGACGGCGTACCGGCCGACGCCGCCGGTGGCGCCGGTGATCAGGACGTCCCGTCCGAGGAGGGGGCCGATCCGGTGGAGGGCACGCAGGGCGCTGGTGGCGGCAACGGGGACGGTGGCCAGGGCGGCCGGGTCGGCTCCGGCGGGCGCGACTCCTGTCAGGGTGGTGTCGACGGCCCGTAGTTCGGCCCAGGCGCCGTCTCCCATGAGGGTCACGACGGGGGTCCCGGCGGCCGGTCCCGTGCCGTCGGCGGCGGGGCGTTCCACCACTCCGGCGGCGTCCCAGCCGAGAACGGCGCCCGGGGGCGCGGCGGCCAGGGCGAAGGCGATCTCGCCGGCGTTGAGGGAGGTCGCGGTGGTGCGGACGAGTGCCTGGTGGGGTGCGGGTTTCGGATCGGGGGCGGTGCCGAGGCGGAGGCCGCCGGGGGCCGAGGGGTCGACGAGAAGCGCGCGCATGGGTCCTCCAACGGACAGACCATCAAAATGCCACTGAGTGGCATAAGCCTATAGGGGGCGTTTGCTGCTCCGATACAGTGGATCCGATGACGGTCGAAACCCCCTCCCCGCTCCCGCTGCGGGAGCGCAAGAAGCTGCGCACCCGGCAGACCCTGATCGCCACCGCGCTCGAACTCTTCGGCGCGCACGGCTTCGACGGCGTGACCCTCGACGGGCTGTGCGAGGCCGCCGAGGTGTCGAAGCGGACCTTCTTCCGCTACTTCGCCGGCAAGGAGGACGTGGCGATGGCCCCCACCCAGGACCTGTGGACCGCGTTCCTCGACGTCCTGGAGACCGGCCCGGCCGACGAAGAGGCCGCCCGGCCACTGCTCGCCCTCCTCGTGGACCGCCTCGCGGGAGCGATCGCCCGGATGCCGGCCGACGGCTGGGCCGGGCGCGCCCTGGCCAGCCGCCGGCTCGCCGCCCGCACTCCCTCGATGGACGCCCACGGCCTCGCTTTCTGCGACCGCACCACCCGCGCCGCGCTAAGCGTCCTCGACCGCCGCTTCGTCCTCGACCAACCCGGCACCCTGCGCGCCCGCCTGGCCCTCGACATGCTCGTCTCCGCGTTCCACCAGGCCCTCGACTCCTGGGTGGCGCAGCCTGCCGGGCACACCGCCCAGGACCTGACCCGCCGCCTGCGCGCGGTCGCGGCGGAACTGCCGCAAGCGGCCACCACCCCGGCCGCCCCACGCCCCTGAGCCGCACGGGTACGGAAAAAAAGGGGGGCCCTGGCCGGCGAGCCCGACAACAATGCCACCGGCCACCGGCCGGTCCCGCAGCGGGCCGACCGCAAAAACCCACCCCGCCTCCGACGCCCGTCCAGCGGCCGCAGAGAAACCGCCCACGCCGTCGATCGAGGCCGAGTTCTACGAACTGGGGACCGGCCGCCCCGTGCCTCCGGACCGGATCTGGCCGGCGCGGCTGTGCGGCGACCATCTCGTGGCCGAGCGCCGCGAGGTGCTGCGGCAGTTCGCAGGCGGCATCGACGCCGCGGGCCGCCGGGTCCACCGCGCCTTCCCCGCCAGCGTGCGCGTGCCCGGAGAAGGCGTCGACATCACCGGCCAGCGGGGCGTCGAGGCCGTCCGCTTCGCCGACACCCGCGGCCCCCAGGCCGAGATCCCGCAGAACACCGGCCGCACGCTCCGCCTCAACCCCGACCGCAGCACGAAGATGGCCAGGATCATCGTGCCCGTCTTCCTGGAGCCGAACCAGGACCCCGAGGACATGGTCGCCTCCGCCACCTTCAAACCGCTCGCCGCCGTGCTCCAGGGCCCGCGCTCGCATGATGAGCACCTGATCGAACAGCTCACCCCCGGGCGCGCTCCAGCGGCAAGCGCAAGGTCCACCTGCGGCGCGACCAGGACGGGCGGATCATCCGGACCTCCGGCGGCACCGGCGACGCGGGCTGTGGTGTGGTGTGGTGCGGGGTGCCGGCGACGACGGCTGCAGGGTCTCGCGGCCCGCGGCACCGTTCGACGCCATGAGCTGCGGTTCCTCCTGCTGTCTCATGGCCTGGCCGTGGAGTTCCGTCTCGCTGTCGCGTCATTTCCTTTGCGGGGGCCTCCCTGCCGCAGAGGCCGTCCGTTGCCCGATGCGGCTCGGCTTCGCCGTCAGGGCAGCAGGACGACCTTGCCGAGGTTGGCACGCGCTTCGATGATCTCGTGCGCTCGCGCCGCCTCGGCCAGCGGAATCCGGGCGTGGACGACCGGTTGCAACCGCCCGGACAGGGTCAGCTTCCACAGCTCCTCGCCATGCTGGTCATAGAGCTCGCGCTGAGTGTTGGCAAACCTCGCCATGGCGAGACCGGTGAGGGTTTTCGACCCTGCCAGGAGGTCGAAGGCGGAAACAGTGCCGCCGCCCGAGTTGAAGAAGACGAGTCGCCCGCCCGGAGCAAGGGCGGAGACGGCGCGCGGGAGCAGATCTCCGCCGACTCCGTCCAGGACGACGTCGGCCGGCTCCCCCCAGTGCTCGCTGTCGTAGGTCACGACCTCGTCGGCGCCCAGACCGCGGAGGAATTCCGCCTTGGTGTGCGAGCTCACGGCCGCGACGACCCGTTCAACGCCCTGAAGCTTGGCCAGTTGGACCGCGAGATGTCCCACTCCGCTCGCGGCGCCCGTGATGAGGACGGACTCGCCCACGAGGGGGCGGGCCGTGGCGAGGGCGGCGAGGGCGACATGTCCGCTGCGCACGAGCGCGACGGCCTGGACGGCGCTCGCTCCGTCCGGTATGCGGCTCGCCATGAAGGCCGGGGCGAGTGCCAGTTCGGAGTACGAGCCGCCGCTGAAGGTGAGCGACGTGATGCGGTCGCCGACTTCGAAATCCGTTGCGTCCGGGCCGAGTGCGATCACCGTTCCGGCGACCTCGCCTCCAAGGACTCCCGGTAGCGGGGTCCTGCCGTCTTCTCCGCGTACCCTGCGCACGGAGGGAAGGGTCACGCCGATGGCTTCCGTGCGGACCAGCAGTTCCCCCGGGCCCGGCTCGGGGGGCTCTGCGTCTTCGACGCGCAGTGCTTCCGGACCGCCGTACTCATAGAACCGAACGCGCCGCATGCAGACCTCCACATCATTGGGGTCCCCAACGATACTGAAAGGTCGTGGGGGCCCCCAATGATTTTCTGGCTAGTCTGGCCCCATGTCCGAGACCACCCGCGCTCCCGCCCGTATCCGCTCCCTCCCCAGCTGGCTCCTGGGCCGTGCCGCGGCTCGGGGGCACCGGCTCGTCGCCGAGGCCCTGGCCCAGGTGGGCATGCGGATGATGCACCATGCCGTCCTGTCGGCCGTCGCCGAACTGGGTCCCGTATCGCAGGCCGACCTGGGCCGCAGCCTGGGCATCGATCCCAAGGACATGGTCACGATCCTCAACGACCTCCAGAACGACGGCCTGGTGACCCGCGCGCCGGACGCAAAAGACCGCCGCAAGAACACCATCGCCCTTTCGCCGAACGGGAAGCGCCGCCTGGTCCAGACGGAGAAACTGGGCCGTCAGGCGAACGACGAGCTGACCGCCGCCTTGACGCCCGCCGAGCGGACCCAGCTCATGAGCCTCCTCGCGCGCATGGTCCAGCCGGAAGAGCCCTGCGCCGCAACCGGCCCGGGTGGCGAATAGCGGCTCGTCACGCATGTCCGGGAAGACAGCGAGCCAGCCATTCCCACATGGGCGAGCCGGCAGGCCGGAGCCTCCGCCGCCAAAAAGGGTGAGCAGCTCGATCAGCAGGCCTCACGAAGGCCGCACAAGTGCCACCGATGCGCCATCGGGTCTGAGATCGCGCCGCGGAATTCGAGACCCTGTGACGGCGCCGAGGACGGGGCCGAGGACGGCAATCACCGTGGCGAGCACGGCGAAGTCCTTCCGGGCAAGTGGACGGGCGCGCGGACGGGCGGCCCGCACGGGCGCGGAGCGAAAAAGAGCAGCCGCACGACGGTCCGAAGCGTCTTCAACGTCCGGACGACATGCCCCCGCCACGGTGAACCGGGCGGCCGCCCAGGAAACGCCCGCCGGGCCCCGCAGCGCGGCGCGGACGGCCTTCGCGTCCGCGCTCTCCACAGCGGTCCGGGACCACAGCCCAGGCCCGGCGCCGGCGGCCGGCGCCGCACCGGAAGCCATCACCCACCGCCAGGCCGGCACCGGCAGCCGGCCCGCGGCCCGGCTCTCGCCGCAGGTCTCACGCATCACGTCACCCCCGTTCCCGCGCTCACGGCACGGCCCGACCAAGCCACGCCGGAAAAAGCAGAAAAATTCCGCTTGCTGCCAACAGGCCTGCTTCAGGGTAATTCTGGGGCGCGCCGCACAAGTCGCGCTCACATACGCGAGAGCGGGAATCACCCGGCCGGGTGGGCTGCGGCGTGCGGAAACGACGCTGCCCCCGGTGCGGTGCACAGGAGGCAGCGGGTGCGGGCGGCGTCGGGGGCCGACGGGCGTAAGGGCCCGGATACGGGCTATCCCCGCCACGTCGGTGGCGGGGACCGGGCGGCCGCAGGACGGAGAGGATCGGCCGTGCCCGGTGCGGCGGCCCGGGGCGGGGCTGCGGCGGGGAGGTCAGCTGCTGATGCCGACGGAGGAGACGTAGGCGTAGGCGCCGTAGTCGGAGTCGAGGTCGGTGATCACGTCGTCCCAGATCTCGTCGATGGTGTCGGCGTCCTTCTTCGCCCACGCGTCCACCAGGTCGCCCCAGATGTAGCGGACGGTGAGGGTGCGCTGGGAGAGGGTCGGGCGGCGGCGGGCTTCGGGGACGTGGGCCTGGTCGACGGGGTAGATCTCCATGCGCTGGCCGCGGCCGCCGTTGTCGAGGTGGCGGGCGAGCCAGCCGGAGCGGATCAGGTTCTCCCGGCGCCGGTGCCAGTACGCGGAATCGATCTTGTCCCGGTTGGCGGCGGTGGGCTACACCTTCCCCTTGCTCCGCATCCACGTCCGGATGGTGCGCGGGGAGACGCCCTGTTCGCGCAGGGCCTCGCGGCCGGCTTTGCTGTCGAGGTACCGCAGGCGGGCGGACAGGCCGCGCCGGGAGGTGACCGGCGAGGAGACGCCCGAGGTGTAGACGATCCGGTTGAGTTCCTGGATGAGGGCTTCGCCGCCCTTCATCCCGCGTGCTTCGAACCGCTGGAATTCACCCCAGCGCGACCACAGGTCGGGGGAACCGGGCATTACTTCCTACCTCCCAGAATGTAGGTGTCCTTCACCTTGACCTGCGCGAGATCCCGGCCCTCTGTGAAAACCTCGCGCCACTCTCCCGTGAGGTGGAGTTCGTCCGTACCGGAAACCTGCACGACCTGGAGACCGGCAGTACGGGCCTTGTGGGCTTTCATCCACAGGTTGGCGAACGCCTTCGAACGGATGATGTGCATCCAGTCCGGACGGCGGATCTCACGGTTCGCACTCGACTCCCCGATGGTGGAGACGAACTTCGAGTACATCGCCTTCACGTAGGTGACGGTGAGTTCGTCGCCCTCGGCGAGGGCGTTCCGGCGGACTTCGGCAAGAGCGCGGCGCATCTTCTCCAGCAGGGCCTCCGTCGCGCCGGAGACCAGGGAGCGGTGGATGACGGGCGCCTCGGCGAGGCCCTGGCGGGCGCAGTCGAGGAGCTGGCGGAGTGTGGACTCCGTGACCCACAGCCGGCCGGGTTCCTGGCGGGCGCCGAGGGGGTTGGGCAGGTCGGTGTGGTCCCAGTCGGCGGGGGTGATCAGGTGGACGCCGGCCTTCTTCGGGTCGTGCACGCCGCTGGTGTCCTCGCGCAGCTGGCCGATCGGCAGCCAGCACTTCAGAGCGGACAGGTAGGCGGCGTTCATGTCGAGCGCGGTCACCTCGAACTGCTCACCGTTTTTGGCCGCCTTGAAGATTTCCGGGTTCCGCCATTTCGGGCGGCCCTCCCAGATCTCATCGGCACCTTTCTGGGACTTCTTCCGCAGGATCTCGGCGGTCGGCGGGAATTCCGAGTGCTCGTACCTGCCGCCGACCCTGGACGATTTCATGAGCGCCATCACGTCCGGAATGGCCATCTTGATCAGCGCGGCCTCGGCGGCCGCGAGGTCGCCGCCCTGCTCCGCGAGGACGTCGTGGACGCGGTCGGTGATCTGCTCCATCACCGACCCCGAGGCGTAACCCGCCGCCCCCTTCCACCGCGTGTCCGGGGCTGGAGCGGGAGCGGCGGGAGCGGCGGAAGCGAGAGCGGCGGAAGCAGCGGAAGCGGGAGCGGGAGCGGGAGCGGAAGCAGCGGGAGCGGAAGCCGCCACAGGCGCGACCGGAGCGGCCGGAGCGGGCGCGGCCTCCGCGGGCGCAGCCGGGGGGACGACGGCCGCCGAACAGGCAGCGCCCACAGGCGCGGCCGGGGCAGGAGCCGAAGCCAGAGCGGAAGCGGCGGCCGCTGGAGCCGCCACGGACGCGGCCAGGGCGGGCGCAGCGTCGGCGGGCGCAGCAGCCGGAGCAGCTGGGGGGACGACGGCCGCCGAGCGGGAAGCACCCGCGGGCACAGACGCGGCCGGAGCGGCCAGGGCGGGAGCCGAAGCGGCAGCTGCGGATACTGCCGCAGGCGCGGGGGCGGGAGGAACATCGGCGGCCGCAGCAGCCGAAGGGGCGACGGCCGCCGAGCGGGCAGCGCCCGCGGGAGCGGCGGCGGCTTCGGCGCATTCCTCGGCGCTCAGGTGCTGGGGAAAGCCGTCGACTTCGTCCGCGGCCGGCTGCCCGCACAGCACGCACGGCCCCACCGGCAGCCGCGGAACCACCGAAGACGCCTCCCCCTCCGCCGCCGCCGGCGCACCGACCGGCGCCCTGACCGGCATCTCGGCCGGGGGCCCGTCGGGCAGGCAGGCCGGCACGAGGCGGACCGAGGGAACGGCGAGCACGCCCGGCTGGAGGGAGGGCACGGCGCCGTGCAGGACCCCGACCGCATGGGTGGGCCCGGCCAGCAGGTCCAGCACCGAGACCCCGTAGTGCGCGGCGAGGCCGTCGACATCCTCCAGCGACCAGTGCGCGGCCCCGGACTGCTTGCGGGACACCTGAGCCTGCGACAGGCCCAGCGCCCCGGCCACCACGGCCTGACGCTCACCGGTACGAGTCATCAACGCCGCGACCGTGAGCCTGAGACTTTCCTCGGTACTCAACATGATGCAACCCTAGCCCCCTTCATACGCAATACGCATGAGAGATGCGCTTATTGGTGGGTGAGGGTGTGTGCGAGGGGCCATGGGCCCGCTCGGCTCTGCGGGGTCTCAGGCGAGCCGGCCCAGCGCCTGCCAGAGCCGGCCGTCCCGCCCCCCTTCGGCGTCGTAGACGTGGACGGCGGCGCTCCGGCGCACCTCGCGCAACGCGCGGCGCCCGACGCTTGGCCACTGGCGGGCGAGGCGGTCGCGGCCGGGCCGACGCCACCAGGACCGGGACACCGTTCCGGTCGGTCAGCGCCACCGGCGTGCGGAGGCGGCCGGCCAGGACGGCCAGCCCCCCGGGCCACCGTCCCCGCAGGCGGCCGAGCAGCGGGGACCACGGCCACACATGTCCGGCGACGAAGGCGCATTGCCGCCAGTGCGCGCCAACCGCACGCATCGGGAAAACCAGCGTCCGGGGCGGTGGGTCCATCCCCACGCAAGCGGGGAGCAGACCCCCGGCACCGGCAGCGGCCGTCTGGGGCCCTCCCCGCGCGAGCGGGGAGCAGACCGACCCGTAGTAGGCGGCCCGGTAGGAGTCGGGGCCATCCCCACACGAGCCGGGAGCAGGGGTGCCGACGTACGACCAGTCCGACAGCCGATCGGAAGATCCCGGCTACGTGTGCGTGCGAGCCCAGAACTGGCGCGGCGCGAACCCCTCGCGTCGCAGCCAGTGCTCGGTATAGACGATCCGCTCGGCCTCGATCACGACGAGCGGCCCCGTTGGCGGTTCGTCGAGAGAACGCGACCGTTCGACGTGGTCGGACTGCCAGCGGAAGGCCGGCCAGTAGTGCTCAAAATCAGCGTCTTCTTCGGACAGCACGCGAGCCTGACCGAAGAGCTGGGCACCTCGGCTGCTGGCCTGCCCGACCAGCGGAGCGAAGATCCCGACCGACACCCGGGGATCCGCGGCGAGATTCCTCATCTTCGGCGAACCAGGGGCCGTGGAAAACATCACCGCGAAGTCGAGATGGAAGTACCGCACCGGCGTCGCGAGCGGCCCCTCCGGTCCCGCCGTCGCGAGCACGCACATGTTCTGCGACGACAGCAGATTGAGTATTCGCTCTTCCAGCCGCTCGCGATCGAGTCGCTGCTTCGGAGACGGGCCGGCCAGCCAAGGATTGGTCACAGGCATGATCAAGTATCCCACGCCCTGCCCCGGAGCTCTCCGACCTGGACGGCCACCCCGGTCGGTAGTGCAGTTAAAACGTCGACATCTCATCAGCCGTCGATCACCAACTGCCGCCGGAAGTCACCGACAAGCGCTGTCGACTGAAGTCGACGAAGCCAGAGCGGCTATCCGGGCGCTTCCCGGGCCTTCGCCGCACGGGCCGGGCCCCAGGCCGGGGGCGTTGGGGGCGGCCCGGCGGCACTGCCCCCTGGCTGGCCTCCAGGGCACCGGGCCTGGCCCGCGCACGCCATATCGGCACAGGCTGGAGCAGCCCCTACCGGCGCGGTACGGGCGTGGTGGGGTCGGTGCCGGGATCCGCGGGACCGTCCCCGAGCGGACGCCGCCCGGTTCGCGGCGCGGGCAGGCGACGGTCGGGGACGGCAGTCCACTCCCCCACGGCGGCGAGGCTTGCGGCGGTGCGAGCCCACCGGTCGGTCGGGAGCCGGTCGGGAACATCGGGGCCCGGCCCGAGCGGGCGGCGGTGTGGTGGTCGCCTTGCACAGTCTCCGCCGCCCTTGACGGGGCGTCGGACGGCGGCCGGGTCTCCGCCCCGCCGCGAGGAGAGGGAAGAAGGAGACCTCTCCTGGTCTCCAGGAGAGGTGTCGGCGGGGGAATCGAGTGACCCACGGCCCCTGACCAGGCCGAACGCGGGACGTGGCAGTGAGGGCACGCAACCGGTGACGCAACTGGCGGTGCAACCCGTGACGGAACGGATGGTGCAACTGCTGATGAAACCGGTGACGCAACCTGGCCGGTGGCACCGGGCTGTTCACGAGAACGGGAGGCACCCGGCCCGCGGGACGGGCCGGGCGGCCGGCCCGGGACGAGGCCGGCGCGGGCGCCGGGCCACCAGGCGCCGGGTGGCGGGGTGGTGGTGCCGGGTCAGGTCCACCCCGAGCCGCCCTCCTCGACCTCGGCCTCGGCGGGCACGGCGGACGGGGCCGGGGAGTTCGCCGCGGGCCGTAGTGATCGACCGCGCTGACCACTGCCCCGGGGAGAGAGGCGGCCATGACTTGCGCCTCCGCCAGGGGCAGCTCCTGGATCTCTGCGGTGACCAGGTAGTCCTCGAGGGGAGTAACGAGGTCCAGCAGGCGTCGCGCGGCCGGGTAGACGGTCGGAAGGTCGGCGTTCCGCAGGATCGGCAAGGTGCTCGATGTGCTCATGGCCGCTCGCCCTGACACGTCCGGCCACGGTCATTCACGCCAGGGCAGGGGGGCGAACTCTGCCGGTGTCCTCTGTCCGTGTTCGGCAGGGGTTTGCGCACAACCTCCTGCAGCGTCCGTGAGTCTGAACGGGGACAGCGTGACCGCGTCGGGCCTTTCCTGGAGGTTTCCTTGCAGTTCCGTACCATCAGCTCTATTCGTCTGGGCTCCTCTATAGCGGCAGCTCTGGCTCTGACAGCCGTCGCGGGCGTGTTCGTCGTGCCCTCGGCGGCGGCCTCCTCCGCCGACTCGCCCGCAGTGCCCTTCCCCTCGCTTCTGCCCGGAACGAGGCTGCTCAGCGCGGGGGCCGAGGGCTACGTCCTGTACGTCCCCACCGGTCACCAGGACTACTCGACGTACCGCTGGGTCCCTTACTCGGGCGGCCCGGCCCGCGACTTCACGCCCTTCTACGCCGAGGGGCTGAGCGATGTGTCCGGGGAGCTGCTGGCCGGGACGGACGACGGCTACAACGGCCTGGGCGTCGATCTGGCCACCGGCGAGACCTGGCGCACCGAACAGCTGCCCGATGTGATCGATGCCCTCTACGTGGGCACCGCCGGGTCGGCCATCGCCCTGAGGCCTGATAACGACCAGGGGGAGAAGAACCCCCTGTGGCTGGACACGAAGGACGCGGCGCCTCGCGAGGTCCGGGGGCTGCCCGCGGGGACCAGCTATCTGAAGGTACGGCCAGCCACCGCGACGGTCGGTCTGCTGGATTTCCGTACCGCCGAGGGCGAACAGCGGGTGGGGCTGATCGACCTGGTGACCGGGACGGTGTCGGAGACGTATCCGAGGGTGCAGGCGGTCTCGGCGACCCGGACGGCGTGGATCGAGGAGGGAAGCTCGACCTCCGGGCGTAACGTGGTGGTCCGCGAGCGGGCGACCGGCAAGCACGTGATCGTCCCGGTGGCAGGCACCGGCGCCCTCGCCGTGGAACTGCTCGGTGACTGGCTGCTGTTCGGGGGTCAGGCGCGGCACCTTGTGACCGGGACGACGGTCACTCTCTTCGATCGGGTCGACGCTCTGTCCACCGTCACCGATGGGACAGCAGTCATCGCCCAGGGCAGCCGGGGAGGAAACATCGGCATCCACCGCGTCGCGCTCGGTGCCGACGGCAAGCCCGTGGTGACGTTCGTGGCCCGCAGCACCACCCCGGCCGGCCTCGCCCACGACATCGATGCCGACGGCTACCCCGACCTCCTGGGTCGGGACGCCGCGGGGACGATGTGGCGGGACAGTGCCGCGGACGGGCGCCCCCGGGCGTCGGCAGGCACCGGCTGGCAGGGCTACGACAAGATCGAGGTCGTCGGCGATACCGTCGTCGCCGGCCGCGGTGACAACTACGCGGCGGACGTCGTCACGCGGGATACGGCCGGTGTCCTCTGGCTCCACCAGGGCGACGGCCGGGGAAGTTTCCTTCCCCGCACGCGAATCGGCGGCGGCTGGCAGGTCTACAACAAGATCGCCGGTGGCAGCGACCTCACCGGAGACGGCCGCCCCGACCTCGTGGCCGTCGACAAGGCCGGTGGGCTCTACCTCTACCCAGGCACCGGTCGCGTCAGCTACCCCTACGAGACCCGCAAGAAGATCGGTACCGGCTGGGGCATCTACAACCAGCTCACCGCGGTCGGCGACATCGGCGGCGCCCCGGGCGGCGACCTCGTGGCCCGCGACAAGGACGGCCTCCTGTGGCTCTACCTCGGCAAGGGCGACGGCACCTACACCGCCCGCAAGCTCATCGGAGGCGGCTGGCAGGTCTACGGCCAGCTCACCGGCGCCGGGGACGTGAACCACGACGGTAGGGCCGACCTCCTCGCCCACCACCCGGACACCAAGCAGGTCTACCTCTACACCGGGACCGGTGACTGGCGCAGTCCCTTCGCCAAGAGAACCCTCACGGACGTCCACCCGGGAGCGGCCTACAACCACATCGCCTGATCGACCCGAACGAGGAGGAAACGGGCAGCGCGGGCGCGGAGTTCGGTGAGGCCCGGCGGCGGACGGCAGTACGGACCTGGCCGACCGGGCAGCCGAGACGGGCGACCGCCTGCCCAGGGCCGCGGGGTACGGCGTTTCCTCCCCGTCAGGTACACGCGAACGCGGCCGCCTGCCCGGCCACCACAAGGCCCAGGCCACCCGACAGCCAGCCCCGAGACAGGGCAGGCCCCTCCAGGATGGGACACCGCCCCATCCTGGAGCGACGCCCGAAAGCGCCCTTGACCGGCCGCCCTGCCCCGCCCCCTCAAAGCCCGGACGGCCCCGGCCCCCCGGGCTGCACAAGACCCCCTTCAGGGTGGGGGCATACCCCTGCACCCCGGCGGCCGCGTTCAGGTCCGCACCGACAGCTGAAGATCCATGCCCCCCGTCCTCGAGGAGCCGGAAGAGGCACGGCGCGGCCGGCGCCCGGCGCTGTCGCGGACCACACTCCTGGAACACGCCACCGCCTGGGACCTGCGCACGGTCATGGCCCCCATCAGGAGGTCGAGGAGGCCGCAGTGTTCGCGGACAAGCTGCCCGAGGCCGCTGCCGAGCGGTACGTGACCGACGCCTCGACGCCGACCTGGCGGCCGCCGGGAAGCTGCCCGCGCCGTCGTCGATCGAGGCCGAGTTCTACGAACTGAGGGCCGGCCGCCACGTCCCGCCGGCCCGGCTGTGGCCGGCGCGGCTGTGCGGCGACCATCTCGTGGCCGAGCGCCGCGAGGTGCTGCGGCAGTTCGCAGGCGGCATCGACGCCGCGGGCCCCCGGGTCCACCGCGCCTTCCCCGCCAGCGTGCGCGTGCCCGGAGAAGGCGTCGACATCACCGGCCAGCGGGGCGTCGAAGCCGTCCGCTTCGCCGACACCCGCGGCTCCCGGAGGTCGTGTGGCGGGCGGGCGTCGACCTCGACCCGCTCGACGTGGCCGACCCCCAGGACGCGCGCTGGCTGGAGTGCCTGGTCTGGCCCGAGCAGCACCAGCGCCTGGGCCGGCTCCGGGACGCCATGCGGATCGCGCGCGCCGAGCCCCCGACGCTGGTCCGCGGCGACCTCAACGAGACCATCCGCGACCTGGTCGCCGCCGCCCCCGCGGGAGCCACCCCCGTCGTCCTCCACAGCGCGGTCCTCGCCTACCTGCCGCACGGGGAGCGCGAGGCCTTCGCCGCCACCATGCGGGAGCTCGGCTGTCCCTGGATCTCCAATGAGGCCCCGGGCGTCCTCCCCGCCGTGGACCACCGGCTGCCGCCGGGGCCTCGGCCCGACCGCCTGCTGTTCACCCTCGCACTGAACGAGCGGCCGCTCGCCCGCACCGGCCCGCACGGTCAGCACCTGGAGTGGCTGCCCACCCATGAACAATGAGCCTCTTCAGCGGTCACACCAGGGGGGATCGCCTCTTCCCGGTTGAGCTGGCCGCTGAGCTGCGGCAGCAGCCAGCTCCGACGGATGTAGCCGTCACCCGATCGTGGGCGTTCTGAAGAAGCTCCATGATCGGCCGGACAAGTCCTCGTGGCCTGAGTCGGAGATTCGCCACCGGCGCAAGCAGAGCGAGGAGGAGACGGACGTGGAGAGGCGGCGGCTCATCGGCGTGGTGGCGACGGCCGCGGGATCGTCGGCTCTGCCCGGCATCGCGCGGGCCCGGGACGGCACCGAGGGCGGTCCGGCCGGCGGCGGGGACGATGATCCGGCGTATCTGGCGGCGGCGTTCGAACGGCACCGCGGCGGGTGCCGGGGCCGCGCGCCGGAGGCGGTACTCGCCGAGATCCATCAGGACCTGGGGCTGCTGGGCGAAGTCCTGAACCGCCCTCACCCCGCGGGACCGGGCGGAGCTCGCTCGCGGACGAGGTGATGGTGATGCCGAGAACGGTCCACGCGCCGAGATCGAGTGGGGCCACAAGGAGCCCGGGCCGCAGCCGCAGCCGCTGCCGCCTGACCATCCCGCTTCGTGCCGCCGACGTTTGATCTCGGCTGGAGGGGAACACGCTCTGGCGAGGTGATGGACTGTGCCCAGACCGGGCGAGAGACGCTGCCGGATACGAGCGGCCGCCGCTGGAAAAATCGCATACCTGCGGCGGGCCGCACGCAGCTCAGGCAGCGAGCGTGACAACCTCGTCCTCGGCGCCAAATCCGTGGTCGCGGCCATGGCCGCCTGGGTGATCGCCCGCTACCTGCTGCCGCCGACCGTTTCCACGTTCGCACCGTTCACCGCCCTGGTCGCCCTGCAGGCCACCGTGTACCGCTCGGTGCGCGACTGCGTCCAGTACCTGCTGGCGATGGCGGTGGGCGCCGCACTCGCGGCATGCCTGGCCGCCACCGCGGGGATCCACGGCTGGACGTTCGGACTCCTCACCCTGATCGCGCTCTGCCTGGGAAGGAGCGAACGGTTCGGTCAACAGGGCACCCAGGTCGCCATCGTGGGCTTCTTCGCGTTCTCCTCCGGCCAGGGACGCATCGACTACATCGGCCACCTGGCCGCCTCCGTGGCCCTCGGCGCGCTATGCGGTCTCACCGCCCACCTCGTCCTGGCGCCCGCCCGCCACGTCCACCACAGGCAACAGGCCGTCGCCGACTTGCACACCGCGATAAGCCGCCGCCTCGACGACTTGGCCGAGATCCTCGAAGGAAACAACCCCGACACCCAGCGCATCCGGCACTGGCGCCGCGACTGGGACAAAATCGCCGCCGAATGCGAACGCATCCAGGCCGGCATCGACAACGAGATCGAGAACAACCGCCTCCACCCCCGCCGCGCCGCCGACAGCGCCAAAGCCGCCCTGCCCCGCGCCCGTGACGCCGTCACCGTCGCCGAACGCGCCATGGACCACCTGCGCTCCCTGACCCGCACCGTCGACTACGCCCTCGAAAACGAAGAAATCCAGAACCTGCCGGCGTCCTTCCGGACCGCCTCCAGCACGCTGCTGCGAAAAGCAGCCACAGCGATGCAGGAGATCGGCCGGACATCCCCCACCGACTCCCGGCGCCTGGACCGACTGATCGCCGACGCGGAAACAGAACTCGACCGAGCAGAACAGCAAGAACGCGCAACCGCCGACGCCACCCCGACGGTACACACCCTCCAGGGAACCGTCCTCACGGACATCAGCCGCCTGCTGGCCGAACTCCACTCAGGCCGCAAAGCCCTGACCCCCGAACCCTGAGCGAGCCGCCTCATCCCGCCCTGAAGGGCGAAAAAAACTCACTGAGCCTTTTTCATCCTGAACAGTTGCAGGTCAGGAGCGTGTGGATGGCTTGGACGATGGTGCCGATGCGGCGGGTGGAGCATCGGGCTCGGCGGAGGATGCGCCAGGACTTCAGCTGGGCGAAGGCGCGTTCCCCGGGAGCCCTCAGGCGGGCGTGGTCGCGGTTGAACTGCTGGTATTGCTCGGGCTGTTCGCGGTGGTTCTTGTATGGGGTGCGGACGGTGGCGCCGGCGCCCTGGTAGGCGCGGTCGGCCAGGACGAGGATCTCTCTGGTGAGGCAGGCCTGAACGATGCCGTGGGCCCGGGCCGCGGTCAGATCGTGGGTCCGGCCGGGTGTCGCGTGGGAGAACCACAGGGGTGTGCCGTCGGGGCGGGCGATGACCTGCACGTTCATGCCGTGCTTGCGGTGTTTTTGCGAGTAGTAGGGTTCGTCGGCGGCGATGCGGTCGATGGGGATCAGCGTGCCGTCGACGATGACGAAGTCACCCTCGCCCAGACCGGTCAGGGCTTCGTGCAGACCTGGTGTCCAGGCCGCGAGGACATCGAGGGTCTCGTCAACGTAGCGCCAGGCAGTCGTGGTCGAGACGCCGAAGCCGGCCGCGAGCTGGGTAAACGTCTCGTTCTTCCGCAGGTGGGCCAGCGTGAGGAGAGCCTGCTTGAAGCAGCCGAGCCGTCTCCATGGCGAGTTCAGTTCACGCCTTCGGGCGTAGATCAGCCAGGAGACATGCTCGACCAGCTCGTACGAGACGTCGAGCGTGGCAGGATACGGAACCAACAGGGCCCCCGGGCTGTCGGCAGTGTCGAGTGGAATCGACACCGCCAACGACCGGGGGCTCTGCCACGTCACCACCCCAGCTGACCAGGCCTTGTAGCCTTTCAGGGGCAGGATGAAAAAGGCTCACTCACGGCGAGACACGAAAGCCAGCTCTTCGAATGCTGGACGCCACGGCCCAAGTCCATGAAACCCACGAAGGGCCGCTTCAACGACGGCGGGGGAAAACGACTTCTGAAGCCTCATTCCGCTCGCCTGATCCAGAGAAAGAGATGCTCCCAAATTTCCGTAGATATCCTGCACTCGATACTCTCCGGGAGGCTCGACCCAAACCTTGTACACGGGAGCAAGGATCTCTTCAGAAATGTCACGATTCCCTACAATCGACCAGACACCTTCCTTAATCCGAAGATCCATGGTCTCCAGAAGAAAGATCGGATCATCCAGCTCGAGAGAATCAACTTCATATGACTCTTCAGCGCTCAAAAGCTCAGAGAAAACCGACAGCAGCACATTGCCACGCAGTCTTTCGACAACTTGAGCAAAAGAGATCCGCTTTCCGATCACCGGAATGGCAAGCACATCTCCCTTCCGATAGCTCCCTAGCATACAGTCCCTCCAGCAGCCTTGTAGCGTTCATCACTCATCTGCACTCGACTATTCTCAAGGACACTCCCAGGCACCGCCTTCTTTCCGCCACCGGCACGCATCCAGCTCTCCTCAAGAACGTCGAGATCTTGCCCAGGGTTCGCCCTACCAAGCACCTCAAATGTAAATGACTTATTTGGGTAATCTCTCGCATGCTCTCGCTGACGCTTCAAGAAGCGAGCCCAACTCTTCGCCTGACCAACGTACTCCTCCCCAGTGATCAAATCAGTTCGCAAGTACACAACGCCTGGAGGTGTCGGAGGAGTCGAATTATGAACCAGCACTGGGGTTTCCCCCGCCAGCACATAGTACGTATGCAGGTCCGAGACTGTCAGATTGTACGTGACGGCGCGCGCCAAGTACGTCCTGGCACTCACCACTTCGACTGCGCTACCACCGTCGGTGCGTAGGCTCATTCCAGGCCTAAGGTCACCGGCGTCTATCCACTTCTGTTCACTCTCAGACCAGAAGGGGTGATGCTTCGTACTAACAACGAGGGAAACACCGCCGGCCGCCGCGACCTTGAGCTCTACGTATTCCTTGTCAGCATCGGTTTTGATCAGCGAAGTCACAGTCTCGACTGCCGTCTCGCCTGAGACGGGATCGGTCGCAAGAACCCTGTCTCCCGTTGCGACTTCCTCAATCTTTTTCACAGACCCGTCAGCCAGTAGAACTTCACTGCCAGCCACGAAACTGTTTGGACATCCACCCTTACTGGAAGATCTTGGCTTTAGACCTAGAGCGCGTACCCCGAGGCCGCCTGCCAGGGATTCACCCACCCGTTCACCGAACGTCTTGTCGTAAAGCGGAGAGTCAATGTTCCTTCCTGTTTCCAGTGCCTCTAGCCATGAGTAACAGGTGACAAATTCACAGTAGTTTGATCGGAAGTATTCAATCTCCTCACTCTCTGCACCAGCTGCCCACATTTTGAATGAAATCTGGTCGACGACGCTTCCGTTAGTCGGGTCATACTTCGCCGCCATTTGCGCGAACTTCTTGCCGCCCACGGTAGAAGGCCTGCGGGGCCACTTCTTGTGCGGTCCGCTGTCGAGGAGAACTACCTTCTGAATCGCTGCGTATGTTGCATCAATGATGGTGGTGCCATCCCACGCACCCCATTGGGTGTTCTCGTAGAACGTGACGCCCTTACCTCCGGATCCGTCATCGAGCTTGAGTCCGGTGGGATCGGAGTTGGTAACGGGGTTTCCGTTGGAGTAGGTGTACCCGTTCATTTGGAGCGGGTCGGTGAGGTCTACGAGGGGGTCGGCGGAGATGAAGCGGCCTGTGGTGGGGTCGTATTCGCGGGCGCCGATGTGGGTGAGGCCTGTGGTGGGGTCGTCGATTCCTACGCCGAGGAAGGTGTGCCGGCTGGGCCAGTTTCCTTCGGCGCCGCGGGGGTTGCCGTAGGGGTCGAAGGCGCGGCGGGTCACAGCCTGGTTGTTGGTCTGCTCGACGGCGACGGTGGAGGTGTTGTGGTGGTCGGTGAGCAGGGCGGTGAGCTTATGGCCGGTGGTCTTGCCTGCGGTGGTGCGCAGGGTGGTGGGTGCGCCGGGGTGGGTGTAGTAGCGCTGCGCGTCGGTGGCTTGGCCGGTGGTGTTGACAGTGATCTCGGTGTCGCCGAGGTAGAGGGTGCGGGTGGTGGCATCGGCTTCAAGGAGTCGGTTGCCGCCCGCGTCGTAGAGGTAGGTGACGTCGGTGGTGCCGTTGTTGTCGGTGTCGGCTGAGGTGACCTTGTTGCGTCGGTCCCAGGTGAACTTGGTGGTGGTGCCGCCGGCGGTGATGCGCTGGGTGGTGTTGCCTGCGGGGTTGCTGGTGTAGCTCTGGCGCAGGGTGTAGGTGGAGCCGGTGATGTTCTGTGTGGAGTTGACTGCGGCGAGGGTGTGGGGTTGTGCGAGGGTGCTTTGGGTGCCGTTGTTGGGGACGGTCTTGCCGTAATCGTAGGTGTACTTTTCGGCGGGCTTGGTGCCGGCGGGGTCACGGACCGTGAGGCTGGTGCGGTTGCCGATTTCGTCGAAGGTGTAGGACTGCCAGTAGCCGGAGCCGTTGATGCCGGGGGTCACTTGGGTGGCGTCAGGGGCACGGGCTCCGCCTTCGGTGGTACTGGTGGCGCAGGTGGTGGTGCCGGTCCAGGCGTTGATGAGTCGGCCCATGGGGTCGTAGGCGAAGCATTGTTGCTCGGTGGCGACGACGGGGGTGCCGTTGGTGATGTTGGTCTGTTTGTCGGTGAGGGAGGTGATGTTGCCTGTGGTGTCGTAGCCGTAGGTGAGGGTGGAGATGTGGGCGTTGGGGATGGTGGCTTCGCGCAGGCTTTCGGTGGTGTTGAGTCGGCCGGTGTGCTGGTCGTAGTCGTTGGTGGTCCACAGGCGGCGGGGTGCGTCGCCGGTGATGGTGCGCAGGACCTGGCCGTGGGGGCTGTAGGTGGTGCCAGCGGTGTACCACTCGAGGCCGGAGGTGGTGAGGGGGGCGCCTTCGCCGCTGTAGCGGGTGATGACCTTTTCGGCTGCGAGGCCGCCGGGAGTGGCAGGGAGGTTGACTGCCTGGAGCTTGCCGGTGGGGGTGTATTCGTAGGTGTAGGTGTAGTCGCGGGCGAGGCCGGTGGTGTAGGTGTCGGCCGGGATGGTGATTTTGGTGCCGGTGGGGCGGTACTCAGTGTCGTAGCCGGTGACTTCGCTGGTGTAGGGCTTGGCGTTGTTGTAGCGGATGGAGGCTACGGGATGGCCCTTGGCACCGGGGAGGGTGTCGTACGTGTATCGGGTGACGAGGGGACCCGTTGAGGAGTCGTCTCGTGTTTCGGTGGTGCGGCCGAGGTTGTCGTAGAGGGTGTACTGGACCTGGCCGAGGGTGTCCTTGGACCAGATGCGCTGGTCGAGGTTGTTGTAGCCGAAGGTGCCGCCGCCGGTGTCGGGGTCGGTGGAGGCAGTGACACGGCCGCGGGTGTCGTAGGTGTAAGTCCAGGTGTTGTTCTTGTGGTCGGTGACCTTGGCGAGCTTGCCGCGGGTGTCATAGGCGTAGGTGGTGACGATGCTGGCGGCGTCGCTGATGGGGAGCGTGGTGTAGTGCTGGATCTTCGTGGTGCGGCCGAGCGCGTCGGTCCAGGTCTTCACGGCGCGACTGCTGGCCAGGGGGCCGGAACCGTCGGGCTTCATCGCGGTCCGTACTAGCGTCCGGTCACCGTAGTACTGGGAGGTGGTGGTGTGCTGAGGCTCGTCGTTTTTGAGGGTGGTGACGCGGGTAGGGCGGCCGAGGCCGTCGTAGGAGGTCTTGGTGGAGTTGGGGACTTCGAAGACGGTCTCGGGGAAGAAGGTCTCGGCCTTGGGCTCGCCCGGGGCGAGGTAGGCGTTCTTGGTCTCCCGGACGGTGCCGCTGGGGTTGTAGAGGGTGTCGGTGACGATCATTCCGCCGCCGAGGGCTTCGCTCTGGACCTGGCGCGGGCGCAGAAGGCCGTCGTAGATGGTGACGGTGTCGTCGTAGGTACCGTTGTCGCGCAGGGTGCTGGTGGTGACGGCAGGCACCTTGCTGTCTGCAAGCTGGTAGGCGAACTTGACGGCAGCCTTGGCCGTTGCGGGGGTCTGTGAGGCGGTCCAGACGTCTGTGACGCGCCCGAGTTCGTCGTAGCTGTTGGTGACGGTGCGGTTGTTCGGGTCGGTGACGGTCAGTGCCGTTCCGCGGCCGGGGTCGTAGCTCGTGGTGGTGGTGTGCCCTGCGGCATTGGAGGTGGCGATCTTGAACGCGGGGCCGGTGGCGGGCGTGTAGGTAGTGGTGGTGTCGTTGCCGGCTGCGTCAGTGACCTTGATCGCGCGGCCGAGGGCGTCGTAAGCGGTGCGTGTACTGGTAATCCAGCCGGTGCCTTCGCTGTCGACAGTGTCGATCTGGAAGGCGAGACCCTTGGTGGGCTGAGTGCCAAAGTTGTTGAGCGCGTCGTAGGACGTACGTGATTCGCTAATGGTCCGCTCGGGCGCGGGCCCTGCAATGGCGCACGATCCAGTCGCTGTGCGGGTATGCCAAGGCAGGCCGATGAGGTTGGTGCTGGTGTTGTGCACGTAGTCCGTGGTAATGCACTGCTCGTCGACGGTGCCGCTTACGGCGTCGCTCACGGTGGTGTGAATCCTGAGCGGCAGGCCGTAGGGGTTGATGACGCCGGTGGTGTCGTCGTAGGCGGTTTCGGTCAGGGTGCTACGCGTGCCGGAGCTGGTGTTCTCGATCGTCTGAGCAGTGACAGTGCCGGTGCGGTAGGCCTTCAGGTCGGGCAGTCCGCCGCCGCGTACTCGCCTGGCGGTCTCCTTGGCGTACGGCGTTTCGAACGTGCGGGTGTGAACGGTGGCGGAGGCGGCGCTGGAGGTGTAGGTGATGGTTTCCGCCACGCGGCCCTGGTAAGGCAGGAGGTCCTTGCCTAGCTCGACGGTGTTACTGGAGTCCTTGACGGTGATCTCGGGGCGGCCAGCGTCGCCAGACATGCCCCGGAAGTAGCGGGTGGTCGTCTTGGTCTGCTCGGTCTTGTCGTATCCGCCTGAGGTACCGGGGTAGTTCTCGCCGCGGGTGACGGACACCCTGGCGTATCCGCGCCACTGGTTGTAGGTGCGCAGTTCGGGCTTGGTGAATTCGTCGGTGTCCTTGGCCCAGGCGGCACCGGTTTCGCCTGCTACGCCCGTGTAGTCGTAGGTGGTGACCACGTCGGGTTGGCCGGTGGCACGGTCCTTTTCGATGACGCGTTCGACGACGTACTTGTTGAACCACTCCAGGCCGGGGTTTTCCAGGTCGGGGTCGGGTGACCAGTGGACCGGGTAGCAGCGGCTGGTGTTGTTCTCGGGTTTGGTGGTGGGGGTGCCGGCGGGGCAGGGGGCGGAGTAGTCGATGAAGATGTCGCCGCCGGTTTCGGTCCGGATGGTCTCTACGCGCAGCCGGTCGAAGTCCGGAGTCGGGTCGTTGGTGGCGGTCTTCACTCGGTTGGGCATGTCGACTTGGTTCGGGATGAAGCTGACGGCCGGCGTCGCTTCGCTGCTCTGGTTGCCCTTGCTGTCCGTGGTGGTGCCGTAACTGGTACGGCTGATGGAGTCCAGCCACAGCGGCGGGTGGGTGTCGGTGCGCTGCTTGGGGAACGACTGCTGGAGTGTCCAGGTGTCGACGCGGGACAGTGCGGTGGAGCCTGACGTGCGCTGGCCGTAGGTTTCGACTGCCTTGAGGCGGAGGCGGGACCAGAAGGTGGGTGCGGTGACGTAGCAGCGCTCGGTGGTGCCGGTCTTGCAGTGCAGGTTGGCGGGGGTGTCCCACCAGGGCTGCTTGTCGGCGTAGCTCTTGGACTCGAACTCGCTGTCGGAGCAGGCGGTGGGGCCTTGCTTTTCGCAGCGTTGGTCGACCTTGAAGACGACCTTGCCGGCGGGCGGTCCGGTGAGGTTGTCGCTGCGCAGGCCGTAGAGGATCTGGGTGGGGTAGCCGCCGCGGGTGTACGTCTCCGCCTGCTGCGTCTTGCCGTTCTTGGCGTACCGGTTGGTCTCGGGGGTCCAGTCGATGATCATGGCGTTGCCGTGGATGTCTTCGACGTAGTCGAGGTTCCAGCGCCATGCCTGGGTGCAGAAGGAGGAGGCGTAGGTGGTCTGGTAGCAGGGTTCGCCTGTGTGGTTGCCGACGACGGGGACGGTAAAGGCGGACTTGGTCAGGGTGCGGCTTCCAGCGCTTCCGTCGAGGTCGTTGCGGCCGAAGTAGTAGCGGGTGCCGTCACGGGTGGTGACGCGCCAGTATTCGCTGTCGTACTTGCCGGTCTGCTCGGCCTTGGGCTGGCCGTTCTTGTCGAGGTATTCGACCTTGGCGCCGTCGTCACTGGCCGGCACCCAGCGGCCGTCGGCGTCGTGGACGAGTTCGGTGGTGTTGCCGGCGAGGGACATGACGAGGTTGTCGCTGGCCCAGCACAGGTCCGACTTCTTCTTGTCGGTAGCGTTGTCGTTGTTCGGGCTGTTCTTGCGGTCGTCGGAGCAGGAGCGGTAGCGGCGTTCGACGAAGCCGGGGTTGTAGTCCCAGCCGTCGCCGATCCAGGAGGCCTGCCCGTTGGCGACGGACGTCTTGCCGTCGACGGCCTGGGAAGAGTAGGTGAAGGCGACCTTCGGGGCGGGTCCCGCCGGAGGCGCGGGGACTGCCAGCGGGTAGGTCCAGGTGAAGCCCCCGCTGCTGCCGCCGGCGCTCCAGGTGCCGGACGGGGAAAGCGGGGATGCCTTGTAGTTGCCTGCGGCGCCGGAGCCGGAGTCGGTGACGGCCAGGGCGACGGGGCCGCCGCCGGCCTGGGTGGACAGGCCCTGGACCGGGCTGTCGGCGGGGTCGATGGTGGAGCGCACCGTGTCCGTTGCGGGATCGTTCACGCTGGGGACGTCGATGGCGGTGTTGCACTCGGGCAGTTCAGGGGTCTGAAGGAAGCACGCGGGAAGCTGCTTGATCTGCAGGCGGCTGGCCCATTCCGTGCCGAAGAGATCGGCGAACTTGCTGTAGTCGAGCTCGAGGTCGATGGGGGTGGACCCGGCGGCGGGGGGTGTGACCGTGATGAGGGCGCCGTCGAGGGCCGACGCTTCGGTGGTGGAGCGGCTCTCGACCTCCACCTCCCACGTGCCGGTAGGGGCGGGCGGTGTCGGGTCTTCGGCGGTGGGACTCGCCTTGCCGATCTTCACCGGCAGGTCTTCCACCTGAACGAGCCCGGATGTTGTGGCCGTGAGGGTCGTTGCGCCCGTGTCCGCGGCCAGAGGCGTGTCATCGACGGGGACGTACTCGGCGGGGGGCTCGACTGGGGCGCCGGCCCAGCTGCTCCACTTTTCGATCTGGGCTTCGTCCGCGGGCGCCTTGGGGGTTCTCTGGAGCGGGGGCAGGACGACGCCTTGGGACTGCGGGTCGGTGGGAGGCAGTGCCCAGGCGTTGGTCGGCAGCAGCGCCATGACGAGCAGTGAGGAGACCGCCGCGCCCGCGCGGCGGCGTGCGCGCCGGGTGGCGGCGTTGCGCGGTGTGCGCTTGCCCCTAAAGGCGGGCAGGTGGAACGGACGTCCCTGGATGGACGAGGACATTGAGACCCCCACTTCCACCGCCGGCCGGGGTGTGTGCCCGCCGCGCGTGGAAAACGATGAATAGCCAGCAGATTGTGCAGGCCGTCACCACAAGAAATCCACAGTGTCGCGGTTTCCGTGAGGTCTGTCACCAGATAATTCGGGCTCTGCTTGTTCTTTTCCGGGCGGTCTTCACATGAGGTGCCATCGGACTTCAATCAGGGTCATGAAAGGCTGTTTCCGTCTTTATGGCTTACTCGAATGCATTTCGGGTACAACAACCTGTCAAGTAGTCCCGATCATGACGTCTTGACCCGATTGACCTGGTGTGTTGTCGACATGCGAGGTCAGCTCCGGGCTGAAGGAATCCTTTCCTGAAGCATCCGGTTCCACCTTTTCCTCGTGGCGGTCGGCTGGTGACGGAATCGTGAAGATGCGGCATGCTCGGCTGGCACACGTGTGCGCGTACACAGAAATTCCAAGGGCAGCTCGGCCTCCAGGCGCCCGAGGGGGAAGGAACCCATGGACGCCCCGATGCCGGAAGTACCTGAGGACGCTTCGCCGCAGGAGCAGCCTCTGCCAGCCGCTGGCGCGAAACGGCGCCGCGGTCGGCTCTATGCAGCGCTGGCCTCCGTGGTCGCGGCCGCGTTCGTGCTTCCGCTGGCAATGCACGAGAGCGGTGGACAGCCGAAGAAGACACCGCCCCGGAACGCCGCCGTCAAGCCGGCGGTCCAAACGCCAGACCCGGTCGGGGAGGCGATGCGCGAGGCCCGGCGGACTGGCAAGGACGTGGAGATCACCGGGGACCGCACAGCTCACTCCACGACGTGGGCGCAGCCTGACGGGCTGCTGCGGACGCGTACGTACAACGACACGATCCGTGCCAAGGTCGGCGGTGTCTGGAAGAAGATCGACACCCGTCTGCAGCGTGTCGAGGGCGGTTACGCTCCCGCCGCGGTGAACAATCCGCTGCTGTTCAGCGACGGCAGCGAGGGGTCGGGCCAGCGGGCGTCACGGGCGTCTAGCCGGCGTGTCTCTCTGGCCGGGGTCGAGGAGGGCATCGGCTGGAGCGAGCTGGTACGGATGGAGGTCGATGGCCACGAGCTCGTAGTGAGCTGGCCCGGTCCGCTGCCCGCACCGGATATCGACGGGCCGCGGGCCTTGTACGAGAACGTACGCCCAGGCATCGACCTTCTGATGACGGCACGCGACGGCGGCTACTCGCACGTGCTGATCGTGCACACCCCCGAGGCAGCCAAGGACCCCGTACTCGCGGACCTCGACTACCGGCTGTCCTCGAGCACCTTGACGTTCCAGCTCGACGCCGACAGCAACGTCGTGCGTGCCCTGGATCCGGCGGGCCAGGAGATGGCCGTCTCCCCCACCCCTTACCTGTGGGACTCGGCCGGCGAGGTCAAGGCAACCCTGGACGAATCCACCCCCGCACCTGCCCCCGAGCCGCCGACGGGACCCGCTGCCCTGGCTCTGCCCGGACTTGCCGGACCGCAGCCGGGAAGCCACGACGCGGTCCTCGACGCGACCCTCGACGGCCAAGGAGTCCTCGACCTGGCCGTGGACACGCGTCTGCTGCAAGACCCGGACGTCGTCTACCCGGTCTTCATCGATCCGACGTTCAAGGCCCGCAAGATCCACTGGGCTCTGCTGTACGACAAGTACCCCAACTCCAGTTTCCTGGACGGGCAGAACTTCAACGACGGCACCAACGAGGCCCGCGTCGGGTACGAATCCACGACCCAGGCCACCTCTCGCTCCGTGTTCAACTTCGAACACCCGATGCGGCTGCACGGGGCAACCATCAAGGAGTCCTGGGTCCGCTTCGTGCAGACCTACTCCTGGGGCTGTTCCGCACGCCAGTACAACCTCTACATGTCCGGCGCAGTCACCAGCTCAAGCGACTGGAACAACCCCCCCTCCCAAGGGCGCCTGATCGGCAGCCAGACCAACGGGCATGGCTACCAGTCGGGATCCTGCCCCGACAAGTGGGTTTCCACAGACTTCAAGTCGTTCGCCCAGGAAGGGGCCAACGAGGGCTGGGGAGGCATCGGCATCAGCCTGCGTGCCGCGAACGAGGCCGACACCAACGCGTGGAAGAAGTTCATGGCCAACGGGGAGTACTCCCCGTACATCGAGACCCTCTACAACCACACCCCCGAGGAGCCGTACCAGTCCGCCATGCGGATGACGCCGGGCGGCATGTGCGACATCACCGCCCCCTTCCCGTCCATCGGCAAGACCGATGTGACCTTCCGCGTCACCGGACGGGTCGACGACGGCTTCTTCCCGAAGCTCAACCTCAAGATCTGGCCCACCGGTGATGTCAATAACCCCATCCACGACGCCACCTACTCCCCCAACAGTGACGGCGCCATCGCAGTGACCCTGCCCTGGAGCCGCTTCACCTCCAACAAGACATACTCCTGGAGCGCACGCTCCCTCGACACCGAGGGCGGCATCTCGGCCTTCGGACCGCCCAAGACCAACAGCTACTGCCAGTTCTTCGTCGACCAGAACGCTCCTGCCAGCCCCGACATCGCCTCGGTCGTCTTCCCCGAGCCCGGCGACGACATGAATATCTGGTCGACCGTCGAGTTCGGCGCCGCCGGCAACTTCACCTTCAACACCAACCCCCGCGACACCGGGGTCATCAGGTACGAGTACAACCTCAACAGCCCCAACTCCGCCACCGCCGTCGACGTGGCCACCGCCCAGGGCGCGGCGCAGACCCGGTCCCTCAAACCGCCGATGGCCGGTGCGAACACCCTGTACGCCTGGGCCATCGACACCGCCGGTAACCGGTCGCAGCCCGCCAAGTACCACTTCTATGTCACCCCCAGGAAGGTCACCGACCCGCTCGGCGACACCACGGGCGACACCACACCCGACCTCCTGGCCATCGACGCCCTGGGCAATCTCCGCAACTACCCCTCCCCGCCCGGAGGCGACGTCAATATCCATATGCCCGCCGCCTACAACGCCACCGGACTCCTCGACGACGGCTACTGGGGCGACACCGCCACCACCCACGCTCTGATCAGTCACGCCGGCGACTGGTACCCCGGCGACGGCGTCAACGACATCATCGCCCGCATGCCCGACGGCAAGCTCTACCTCTACCCTGGTGACGGATACGGCAGCTTCAACACCGACGACCGGCTCGACATCCTGCTGCCCGCCGGGTCCCCCAGCCCCGCCACGCTCACCGAGCTCACCGTCACCGGCGACGTCACCGGCGACGGGCTCACCGACGCGTTCGCCGTCTCCGGGGACCAGCTGTGGGCCTTCACCGGATACACCGGAGGCAGTTTCACCAGCGCCCGCCTCCTGGCCGCCAACTCCTGGAGCGACCGCGACATCGTCAACGTCGCAGACGTCACCGGCGACAACATCGCCGACCTCGTCTTCCGCGGACCTGAAACCGAACGAGGACTGCTCCTGCGTCACGGCAAAGCCGCCACCGGCGGCGGGCTCGACCTCAACAGCATCTCCATCGCCGCCAATTCCGGCACCGGCAAGGACGAGGTCTATGGCACCACCGGCTGGTCCGCCACCAACATCCCCATGATCAAGGGAACCCCCGACGTCACCGCGGACGGCATCCCCGACCTGTGGGCCGTCAAGAGCGATGGCACCCTCCACCTCTACAAGGGCGGCCGCACCACCCACAGCACCGCCACCCTCGTCGGCGAAAGCGGCTGGACTACCGGCATCCACACCCTCGGATAAACAACCCCACCACTCACCACAAGCGGGGCCAGGACACCACCGTCCCGGCCCCGCCGGCACACCACCACCTCAAAAACCCCCAGCCCACGGCTTGGGCACCGGGTCCGGCAGAGCCCACCCGGAAACAACCCGCTGGCAGTGTGGCCATATCCCCACACTCACCCACCGGCACCCCGCCTGCCGGCAGGCACCACCGACACACCCACGCACGAAAGCGCGGGGGCCTTTCGTTCCGCACGGGCGGCACGAAAAGGGGAAGGAAGACATGTCCATCGATCCCTCAGACTTCACCGCGCGCCTTCGAGCCGAACGCTCAGACCCACAGCGCGAGGAACAGCTGCGCCGTGACCGGAGGAACCGACGGCGAAAGGTCATTCTGGGCGTGGGTGCCGGGGCACTTGTCCTGGGCGGTCTGGGAGCATGGCTCACGTCGGTCACCGGTGAGCGGCCCGAGAACGAGCCCTACGCGCCGCAGGCCCTGGAAGAAGCCCTGTGGCCCGACGCCTGGCCGGCCACGGTCAGAATGCCGTTCCGCGGATCGAAGGCCGCGGCCTGGAAGAGCGGTATCGAAGGCATGCCCCTGCCCGAGGCCAAGGCCGGGCCAGGCCTGACGAAGGCACAGGTATACGCGGGTCTCGACTCCGTCCACGACTTCCTCGTCGACACCAACCTGTCCGAGGACACCCTCACCGGCGCCACGCCCGCACAGGCGCTCGCCCTGACCGCCGCCGACGACCCCGCCCGCCGGCTCCTGGACCAAACCCTCACCCACCCCGGCGAAAACCCCGACCCGCTACACCTCGTCACCCGCTTCGACCCGGACGACGTACGCGTCCACGGCTCCCCCAGGACCGAAGGGACCATGACCTACCAGGTCGTCGCGGGCCAACTGCGTGTGAAGGCGGACTACACCTTCGTGTACGCCGTCACCAAAACCAGTGGCGGCAGACAGATCGTCCCCGACGGCCTCGAAGCCACCCGAGTCGTCGTCCGCCGCAGCCTCGAACTCACCGTCCACCACGGGAAAGTCAGACCACTCGTCTACAAGGTCGCCATCGGCAACAACGACTGCACCCGCCCCGACGACGGCTTCATCCATCCCCTCTTCTCCGACGACACGAGCAAGACCAAAGCCTGGCCCCGGACCGACCCCTACACACAACATCCCAGCACCGCCGACACCAACCCCTGCCACCAGCCGACCCACACCTGACGAAACCACCCGCGGCATCACCAAGCCGGCCACGGCCCGCTCAACCAGCCCTGCCACGCCCGGCCCGTCAGGCCATGACCCTCCAGCCAGCACCCCTACGCAAACGCCCGGCAAGCACGCCCCGCCGGTGATCGCCCACACGCCTCGTGAAGGACACACATGAGACGCCTCACCCGCCGCACGGCCACACTCTCCGCGGCCGCCGGGCTCCTCACCACCGCAACACTCCTCGCCCCGCCCACTGCCACCGCGGTGGACGAGCTGAGGCTGTCGGGGTACGACGTGGTGGCGGCGCCGCGTTCGCTGCCGCGGTTCTACCCGAGCGTCGAGTCCGGCACGACCCTCCCCGGGAAGGTCGTCATCGCCGTCGGCACGAAGCCGATGACCGACCCGGCAGGCGCCGGGGCGGGCCTCCCGG
>NZ_JBHYPS010000065.1:0-3635 GCF_042746075.1 Streptomyces sp. NPDC058758
CCCGTTTCTGGTTAACACCCCTCCGCCCCCCGCGGGGCGCCCCCCCCCCCGGCCGGGGCCCCCCCCCCCCGGCCCCCCCCCCGGCGGGGGGGGGGGGGGGGGGCCCCCCCCCCCCCCCACCCCGGGTCCTGCGTTCACGCGGTGTGTCAGAACTGGCCGTTCAGGTCGTACCAGGACTCGCTCTCCAGGCCGCCGGTCTGGAAGCCGTTCGTGGCGCGGCCGCGGTAGGTGACCAGGTTGCCCGCGCCCACGCCCATGTTCGACCAGTAGGCGTCGTTCGTGACGGTGGCCAGGTCGGGGTAGCCGTCGCCGGTGTGGTCGCCGACCGCGAGGAAGCCGGCCATGACGTTCCAGCCGCCGCCGATGAGGACGCGGGGGGCGAAGCCGCCGGGCTTGCCCGGGTACAGCCACAGCTTGCCGGTGGACGCCTCGCGGGCGAGGAGGTCGTCCTTGCCGTCCTTGGTCATGTCGCCGAAGCCGACGAGGGCGTTCATGCCGTTCCAGCCGCCCGAGCCGATCAGCTTGCGGGCGCCGAGCGGGCCCGTGGCCGTGCCGGGGTAGAGCCACAGCTTGCCCGTGGACTTCTCCACCGCGAGGAGGTCGGAGCGGCCGTCGCCGGACAGGTCGCCGAAGGCGGTGAGGTGGTTCATGGAGTTCCAGCCGCCCGTGCCGATCAGCAGGCGCGAGCCGACGCGACCGGTGCCGTCGCCCTTGTACAGCCACAGCTTGCCGGTGGACGCCTCGCGGGCGATCACGTCCTCCTTGCCGTCACCGGAGAAGTCGCCGTGCCGGGTCAGGGCGTTCATCGCGTTCCAGCCGCCCGAGCCGACGAGCGTGCCGCTGCCGTCGCCGGGCAGGAACCAGAGGCGGCCGGCCTTGTCGCGGACCAGGACGTCGGACGTCCTGTCGCCGTTCAGGTCGCCGAACGCGGGCGCGGTGGCCTGCGGGTTGGCGTACCAGTAGGGGTACGGCTCGTAGCCGCCGCACTCGCGCTCGGTGGTGACCAGGCGGACGGAGCTGACGGTGGTGCTGCCGGGGCCGCCCCACTCGGTGCCCGCGGGGTCGGGGGCGACGGAGCCGATGCCGCCGTTGTAGCCGAAGTCCGCGTCGTCGTGGAGGCAGGCGTACTTGCCGGTCCGGTTGGAGACCGAGCGGAACTGGTTGTCCCAGGTGCCGAGCGTGGGGGCGTCCACGTTCGTCTTGTACATGGTGCCGGTGGCGTCGTCCGTCTTCCAGGCGCAGAAGTAGCCCGCGGGGCAGTCCGCGGGTGCCGCCTGGGCGGGGGCCGCGCCCGCGCCGAGGACGCCGAGCGTGGTGAGACCGATTGCCGTGGCCGTGGCGGCCAGGCGCCGGCGCAGAGATATGCGCATGCGTTCCCTTGTGTCCCTTGTGTTCCCTCGTGATGGGCGGCGCGGAGACGTACCGCTCGACGCGCCGTGGGAGGGACGCTACCGCCTCCGGCGGCGGACGCGCGAGGGGGTTCCCCGGGCGGGACTCCGCCCGGGTCCGTCAGGGTTCGCGCAGGCCGGGGAAGCCGTAGCCCTCCGTCTCGTCCCAGTCGGCGTCGAGGTCGTCCATGTGGACGCGCCACTCGGCGCCCGGGAGGGCGCGGCGCAGCTCGGTGACGGAGTCCAGGACGTGGATCATCACCGGGACCACGCGGTCCGGGTCGAAGGGCAGCTTCGTGGAACCGGCGACGACGGCGTGCGGCTCGCGGCCGGCGTCCTCGTACAGGCAGAGGCCTTCCGTGTCGTCGTACGGGAACGCCGACAGGCGGGCGGCGGCGATCCGGTCGACCGCCGCCCGCTCGGCCTCCGTCAGGGGTTCGGGGCGGTGCGCGGAGTAGTAGAGGGAGACGCTCATGGCCGCACCGTACGGGAGGGGTGTGACAGGGGTCGTGCGGCGGTCGGTCCCCCGGGTGTCCGCCGGATGTCGGTCCGCCGGATGTCGGTCCGCCGGATGTCGGTCCGCCGGATGTCGGTTCGTCAGGTGGTCAGGACGCCCGTCAGGAAGGGGTCCACCGCCTCGGCCCAGGCTTCCGGGTGGCTGTAGTGGAGGAGGTGGCCGGCGTCGGGGATCTCCGCGTAGGCGCCGTGGGGGAGGACGCGGACCATCTCCTGGGCCTCGGCCCGGCCCAGTTCGCCGTCGAGGCCGCGGACGACGAGGGTGGGGCAGCGGACCTGGGCGAGGGAGTCCCAGTGGGCGTCGTGGACCCAGGTCTCGCGGGAGGTGAGCATCTGGGCCGGGTCGAAGACCGGGTGCCAGCCGTCCGGGCGCTCGGTCATCACCTCGGCGAAGAAGGCGCCCCGCGCCGGGTTGGGCGTCTCCACCCACGCGTCGTCCGCGCCGAACCAGCGGTGCACGGCCTCCAGCGTCGGGAAGGGCGCCGGCCAGCTGCGGAACCAGTCCTGCCAGGCGCGCTGGGAGGCGGCGCCGAGCGCGGAGGCCCGCATGTCGCAGATGACGAGGGCGCGGACCAGGTCGGGGCGCTCGGCGGCCAGCTGCCAGGCGGTCAGCGCGCCCATGGAGTGGCCGACGAGGGTGACGGGGGCGAGCCCGAGCCGCTCGATGACGGCCGCCGCGTCCGCGACGTACGCCTCGCGCGTGAACGGTCCGCCGGGCGGCTTCTCGCTCGCGCCGTGGCCGCGCTGGTCGAGCGCGAGCGTGCGGTGGCCGCCGGCGAGGAGGCGGGCGGCGGGGGCCCAGTGGGCCGCGTGGCCCATCAGGCCGTGGAGCAGTAAGACCGGGGCGCCCGAGCGCGCGGGGGCGGGGGCGGGCGGCGGTGGGGTGGCGGCGCCGGAGGGGACGGGGACGCCGGAGGGAGCGGGGGCGCCCGCGGGCCTGGCCCGGTCCTCCGGCGCGGCGGGCTGGCGGGCGATGCTCACCGCGGGCGGGCGCGGGGGCGTACGGGTCCCGGACGCGGGCCCGTCGTGGGCCGCGCCCTCCACCGTGAAGTCCCAGGCCGCCAGCCGGATGCCGTCGGCTCCGGTGACGTCGAGTCGTCGCGCCATGGTCTGGCACCCCCTCTTTCCCGTCGAACCCCGCCAGACTATCGAACTCGCATTCGAAAATATGCTTCTGCCGCCCAACACCCCTCGTTCGAGTGACGGGCCTCAAGGATTGGTACGCGCCGCCGAGGGGAGATCTTCCACGGGAGGCGGACCGCTCGGGGAAAACGGTCCGAAGGGACCGACCTAGGGAGCTCGGGGCTCCAGGTCGGAACAGGGGAGGGCAGGCCCCGGCGCCGCGAGGCGCCGGGGCCCTCTGCCGTCCGGGGCCGCGCCGCCGCCCGGTCCCGCACCGTCCTCCGGTCCCGTCCCGTCGCCCGGGTCCGCACCGTCCTCCGGGTCCGCTCCGTCCGCACCTCCGGCGGGCGGGCCGCGCTCGAGGCCATCGGTCGCATGCCCCTCCCCTCGCCGTCATCACGTCTCGCATCAGCGTGGCACGCCACGGGCACGCGCGAGGCCATTCCGGCGTAAATCGGGGCGCACGGCGGCCGGTCGATCCGATTCCGTGACCTACCGGTAGGACCGGTAGGACCGGTAGGACCGGTAGGACCCCTGCGGCCGGCGGGGCCGGACGGAGCGGGAAGACGGGAGGGGTGGGGGGGGGGGGGGGGGGCGCGGGCGGGGGAG
>NZ_JBHYPS010000065.1:3645-28874 GCF_042746075.1 Streptomyces sp. NPDC058758
CCCGGCGCCCCCGCGCCGCGCGGGGCGCGCGTCTCGGGCTGGTGGGGGGGGGGGGGGTGGGGCCGTCCCCCCGCGCCCCCCCCCCCCCACCCCTCCCGTCCCGGCGCCCGCCGGGCGCCGCGCGTCCGTCAGCGCTTGGCGACGAAGACGTGCGCCGCGACCTCCGCGTCCAGCTCCGCGGCCTCGCCGCTGCTGCCGACGAGCACCCCGCCGGCCGACTCCGACACGGAGACCACCGAGCCGGGCTGCACGCCCGCGCGCCGCAGCGTGTACATGAGCTGGGCGTCCGTCTGGATCGGCTCGCCGATGCGGCGGACGATCACCGTCTTGCCCTCGCTCGCGTCCAGGTCCGCCAGCGACACCATCGAGTCGTCGAGGAAGGACTCGGCCTCGGCCTTCTCGCCCAGCTCCTCCAGGCCCGGGATCGGGTTGCCGTACGGCGACTCCGTCGGGTGGCGCAGCAGCTCCAGGACGCGGCGCTCCACGGCCTCGCTCATCACGTGCTCCCAGCGGCACGCCTCGGCGTGGACCTGCTCCCACTCCAGGCCGATCACGTCGACGAGCAGACACTCGGCGAGGCGGTGCTTGCGCATCACGCGCGTCGCGAGACGGCGGCCCTCCTCGGTCAGCTCCAGGTGGCGGTCGCTCGCCACGGCGACCAGGCCGTCCCGCTCCATGCGGGCGACCGTCTGGCTCACCGTCGGGCCGCTCTGGTCGAGCCGCTCGGCGATCCGGGCGCGCATCGGGACCACACCTTCCTCTTCCAGCTCCAGGATGGTGCGGAGATACATCTCCGTGGTGTCGATCAGTCCGGACATTCGTGCCCCTCGATGAGTCGTGCGCTGGCCCTGCGCCAATTCTTGCGCATCGGACCGACAAGCGGGCGGCCCCGCCCCCGGACCGGGAGAAGTGGGGACACCGGGACGGCGGAGGCGGTATTGACAGAGCAATGGTCCAGACCGCACCGTGATCGGCGACCTCGACGAGAAGGAGCCTCCTCACATGGGCGAGAGCAAGCTGGCCGGACAGTTCTTCGACGCCGCGATCGGTCTGCTTCAGGAGGTGCGCGACGCGGACTCCGCCGAGATCGCCGCCGCGGGGGCCGCGGTCGCCGAGGCCGTCGCGAACGGCAACCGGCTCTTCGCCTTCGGCGCCGGGCACTCCTCGCTGCCCGCCCAGGACGTCGTCTACCGCGCCGGCGGCCTCGCCCTGATGAACCTGCTCGTCGTCCCCGGCGTCGTCGGCGTCGACGTCATGCCGGCGACGCTCGGCTCCGCCCTGGAGCGCGTCGACGGGCTCGCCGGAGCCGTCCTCGACTCCTCCCCCGCCGCCGCCGGCGACGTGCTCTTCATCATCTCCCTCTCCGGCCGCAACGCCCTGCCGGTCGAGATGGCCATGAACGCCCGCGCCCTCGGCCTCACCGTCATCGGCGTCACGTCGGTGGCGTACGGCACCGAGACGAAGTCGCGGCACGTCTCGGGGACGTACCTGAAGGACCACTGCGACATCGTCCTCGACTCCAGGATCGCGGTCGGCGACGCGGAGCTGACCCACGAGGGCATCGAGGCGCCGTTCGCCCCCGCCTCCACCGTCGTCACCAGCGCCCTGATGCAGGCCACCATGGCCGCCGCCGCCGAGGAGCTGGTCCGGCGCGGCGTCGAGCCGCCGCTGCTGCGCTCCGGGAACGTCGACGGCGGTCACGAGTGGAACGGCCGCGTGATGAGCGAGTACGCGGACCGGATCTTCTACAAGCACTGAGCGCGCGCCCGGGCGGCGGGGCCGTCCGCACGGGCCCCGCGGCACGCGCGCGTACGGCCCCGGCGCCGCCGCTCAGCCGAGCGGCGGCGCGTCCAGGGCCGCCGCCACCCGGGCCGCGACCGTCTCCGCGTAGAGCGCGTCCTGGCGGTCGAAGCCGCCCCGGACGGCGGTGCGCAGGAAGGTGAGGACGCCGACGGTACGACCCCGGGAGCGCAGGGCCGTGCACAGGGCGTGGGCGGTGTCCGCGGGCCAGTGCCGGTCCGCCGCCCAGGAGGCCGCGTCGCGGCCCGCGTCCACCCGCACCGAGCCCGCCCGGTCCCACGCCTGGAGGGCCGGGTGCTCGGGGCCGTACCGCTGCGGGAAACCGCCGTCGAAGCCGCCGCCGAGGCCGTCCGCGTCCGGGGCGCCCGCCGGGGACGCCACCGCGCGGGCCAGCCGCCGGTCGCCCGCCACCCGGTCCACGAGCCCGTGGTCGGCGAAGCCCGCCAGCGCGAAGTCCAGGAGCACGGCGACCGCCTCCGCCGGGTCCGCGTACTCGGCCGCCGCCACGCCCGCCCGGTGCAGCTGGCTCCAGCGGAAGCGGGTCCGGTCCGCCTCGCGCGCCGCGAGCCGCTCCGCCGTCACGTCCTGGAACAGCCAGGCCACGCCCAGCGGCACCGGCTCCTCCGTCATCGGCGAGGCCAGCCGCACGAAACCGCTCCGCCAGCACCGCCGCCGCTCCCCCGCCCCCGAGGCCGCCGCGAGCGTCACCCACAGGTCCGCCGGGGCCGGCGGGCCGCCCTCCGCCAGCACGTGCTGGAGCGCACCTTCCAGCTCCTCCACGCCCCCCGCCACGACGTCGCCCAGGGGGCGGCCCAGCAGGGTCGTCCGGCCGGTGCCGATCGCCTTGGCCGCGTAGCCGTTGACGACCGCGGGGCGCAGGTCCGCGTCGATCAGGACGACCCCCCAGGGGGCGTCGTCGAACAGCGCCTCGCTGAGCGCGATCGACCGCTCCAGGTCGATCTGCACGTGCACCTCGCTGAAGGCGCAGTACACGCCCGCGGGCCGCCCGTCGGCGTCCCGCACCCCCGCCGACTGGCTGCGCACCAGCACCCGGCCGCCGTCCTTGCGGAGCAGCGCCAGCTCGTGGACCTGCCGGCCCGGCGTCCGCATCGCCCCCATGAGGCGGGCGAGCGTCTCCTCCGCGTCGGCGCTGCGCGCCGCCCAGCCGTCGAACCCGCGCCGGCCGACGGCCTCCGCCGCCGGCCAGCCGAGGATCCGCTCGGCCTCGCGGTTCCAGTGCGTCACCGTCCCGCCCGCGTCCAGCGCGCACAGCGCCGCGTCCATGCCGTCGAGCAGGGCGGCCAGCAGATCGCCGCCCTCTCCCGGCGCGGAAGCGGTGTCCCGCGCGGACCCCGTGAAGGCACTCACCTGGTACTCCCCCCGGTAACCCCCCTGATGCAGGCCATTCAACTGGAACGTGACCCAGAACACACCGGGTTCGGCGAAACGGATTCGGCCGGAATCCGTTCCGCCGGAACCGGTTCCACGGAAATCCGTTCCGCCGGAACCTAGGCGGGCGAGACGAAGCCGGATTCGTAGGCGGCGATCACGGCCTGGGTGCGGTCCCGGGCGCCCAGTTTCGCGAGGATCGCGCTGACGTGGGACTTCACGGTCTCCGTGCCGACGAAGAGACGGGCCGCGATCTCGGCGTTGGACAGGCCGCGGGCCATCAGGCGCAGCACGTCCTCCTCGCGTTCGGTGAGGCCGGCGCGGGCCAGGGCCTCGCGGGCCGCGGTGTCGCCGCGCTCGGCGCCGTAGGACGCGGCCAGCTCGCGCACCGCCGCCGGGAAGAGGAGCGAGTCGCCCTCCGCGACGAGGCGGACGGCGTGGACGATCTCGGCCGGGCGGGCCCGCTTGAGGAGGAAGCCGTCGGCGCCGGCGCGCAGGGCGCCGTAGACGTACTCGTCGTTCTCGAAGGTGGTGACCACGAGGATCTTGGGCGGGGAGTCGACCGTGCGCAGGACCGCCGACGTCGCCTCGATGCCGTCCATGAGGGGCATCCGGACGTCCATCGCCACCACGTCGGGGCGGAGGCCGCGGACGAGGGGGACGACGGCCGCGCCGTCCGCGGCCTCGCCGACCACCTCGATGTCCGGCTGGGCCTCCAGGACGGCGCGCAGGCCGGCCCGGACGAGGGGTTCGTCGTCCACGAGAAGGATCTTGATCGGCATCCGGTCAGCGTAGGGGTCGGCGCGGGGGGAGGGCTCAGCGCAGGGGCAGCGTCACGTCCACCCGCCAGGTCCCGCCCTTCACGCCCGACTCGGCCCTGCCGCCGAGCAGCGCGGCCCGCTCGCGGATGCCGCGCAGGCCGCTGCCCGAGCCGGGCGCGACGGGTGGCCGGCCTTCGGGGAGCGGGTTGGTGACGAGGAGGCGCAGGCGGCCGGTCCCCGCCGTGACGCGGACGCCGACGGGGACCGGGCCCGCGTGCCGCAGCGCGTTCGTCAGGGCCTCCTGGAGCATCCGGTACGCCTCCCGGGAGACGGGTCCCGGCAGGTCCTCCAGGGTGCCGGTGATCTCGGCGTCCACCCGCGCGCCGGAGGAGCGGGCGGAGTCGAGGAGGCGGGCCGCCTCGTCGAGGCCGGGGCTCGCGCCGGACGGGCGGCGGCCCGTCTCGCGGAGCAGGAGCAGGACCCGCTCCAGGTCCTCCAGGGCCGCCCGGCCGGTCTCCTCGATGGTCGCGAGCGCACGGTCGGTGAAGGCGGGGTCGCCGGCCGCCCGCGCGGCGCCCGCCTGGACGACGGCGAGGGTGAGGGCGTGCCCCAGGGAGTCGTGCAGCTCGCGGGCGATCCGGTTCCGTTCGAGGAGGCGCTCCGTCCGCTCCTCCAGGGCCGTCATGCGCTCCTTCACGGACGGGCCGAGGAGCCGGCGGGCCACCCGCCGGTCCAGCCGGCCGCCCGCGACGACCGCGGCGAGCAGGACGAGGAGCGGGAGGGGGGCCAGGAAGGCCGCCCCCAGGCCCGCCGGCGGGGTCAGGGAGCCCACCACGGGCTCCTCCACCGAGGTGTCGGCCAGCACCAGCGCGCTCTGGACCAGCCAGAGCGTCAGGAGCCAGGCCCCGAGGCCCGCCTCCATCCGGAAGAGCATCCACAGGACCGTCCTGCCCCGGTCCGCCCAGGAGGCGGACGGGGTCGCCGAGATGCCGGTGGCCGCGTCGACGGCGGTCTTCCCGTCGCGCACGCGCGCGTGCTTGCCGGGGAAGAGCATCAGGCGCGCCTGGAGGCCCTCGGCGCGGCGGGCCGAGGGGACCAGGGCGACCACCGCCACGAGCGGGACCGGCAGCGCGGCCGCGATCAGCCAGTCCACGGGCGTCGGGGACGACAGCCCGGGATAGACCAGTCCGGCGGCGAGCGGCACGATCGCGCCGATCAGCAGGTGCAGCCACCGGGTGTACGTGACCGCCCTGGCCAGGGGACGCAGGGAGCGCAGGAGCATCCCGTCATCCTCGCAGCGGCGGCCCGGCGGCGGCTCCCCCGCGCGGGGGAGGCGGTCCCCTCCCGCGGGGGATGGCCCGCGGCCGTCCGGCGGCCAGGCTGGGGCCATGACCAGCATCGACCTCCAGAACCTCACCAAGGAGTACGGCGGCCGGCCCGCGGCCCGGGCCGTGGACGGGCTGACGTTCCGCGTCGAACCGGGGCGCGTCACCGGCTTCCTGGGCCCGAACGGGGCCGGGAAGTCCACCACGATGCGGCTCGTCCTCGGCCTCGACCGGCCGACCTCGGGCACCGCGACGGTCGGCGGCCGGCCGTACGTGACGCTCGACGAGCCGCTGCGCACGGTCGGGGCGCTCCTCGACGCGCAGGCCGCGCACCCGTCCCGGACCGGCCGCGACCACCTCCGCCTGCTCGCGGCGAGCAACGGCCTGCCGGCCCGCCGGGTCGACGAGGTGCTGGCGGAGACGGGCCTGGAGCCCGCCGCCCGCCGCCGGATCCGGGGCTACTCGCTGGGCATGCGGCAGCGGCTCGGCATCGCCGCCGCGCTGCTGGGCGACCCGGGGGTGCTGATGCTGGACGAGCCGGCCAACGGCCTGGACCCGGAGGGCATCGTCTGGATCCGCGGGCTGCTGCGCCGGCTCGCCGCCGAGGGCCGCACGGTCCTGGTCTCCAGCCACCTCATGAACGAGACCGCGACCTTCGCCGACCACCTGGTGGTCCTGGGCCGGGGCCGGCTGCTGGCGGACGTGCCGGTGCGGGAGTTCCTCGACGCCCACAGCCACGCCCGCGTGCGGGTGCGGACCGGCGACCCGGTGCGGCTGCGGGCCGCGCTCCTCGCGAAGGGGTGGACGGTCGGGGACACCGCCGACCCGGACGGCCGGTGGCTGGTGGAGGGCGCCTCGGCCGAGGAGGTCGGCGCGGTCACCGCCCGCGAGGGCATCCCCGTCTTCGAGCTGGCCGACGAGCGCGCCTCGCTGGAGCAGGCGTACCTGGCCCTCACGGCGGACGCCGCCGAGTTCGCCGCCCGCACCCCCCAGGAGGTCTGACGTGTCCGCGCTCTCCCCCGCCGCCGTGCTCCGCTCCGAGTGGATCAAGGTCCGGTCGGTCCGGTCGAGCTTCGGCTCGCTGCTCACCGTCCTCGGCGCCGCGCTCGCGGTCTCCCTGGCGGTCTTCCCCGCCATCGGACAGCCGGAGGCGGCGACCGGCGAGATCGACCGCCTCTTCTGGCTCTACTACCCGGTGAACTTCGTGCAGATCGCCGCGATCTCCTTCGGCGCCACCGCCGCCTCGTCCGAGTTCCTGAACGGGGCGCTGCGGAACTCCCTGGCGGCCGTGCCGCGCCGGACCCTGCTCTACGGGGCGAAGACGGCGGTCGTGGGGGCGGCCGCGCTCGTCGCGGGCGTGGCGGCCGGGTTCGCCATGTTCTTCACCGCCAACGCCTTCCTCGGCGGGTACGCCGTCGGGATCGGCGAGGAGGGCGCCCTGCGGTCCTGCTTCGGCGCCGGGCTCTACCTCGCGCTGATCACGCTGTTCTCGATGGGGCTGACCTTCCTGCTGCGCAGCGCGGTGGCGGTGCTGAGCATCCTGATCCCGTTCGTCCTCATCGTGTCCTTCGTCATCGGCGGGGTCTCCGAGGGCGCCGCGACCTGGCTCCCGGACCGGGCCGGCCGGCAGATCCTCTTCCAGGAGCCCCTGGGGCCGCTCGGCGCCTGGACGGGACTCGGGGTGACCGCGCTGTGGACCGGGGCGGCACTGCTCGCCGGGTGGTGGTCGCTGCGGCGGCGGGACGCCTGAGAAGGACGCGATTAATTCGCTTGTCGGGGGCGCCGGGGGCTTCGTAGGGTGGGGGTACACGCGAAAGGAGGTGATCCGAAAAAATGGTTTCTTTTCGGACTCGTGAGGTGACTGCGGGCTAAGGCCTGCCGTCGCACGATGTGCACCTCGGCAGGCCAGCTGCCGAAACCCAAGCAGTCACCCGACCCGTGGGCCGCCGGTAAGTCCGGCCGGCTCCCGTCCGAACCTAGGCGGACGGGACCAGAGGCCCACGGGTCGTCCGCGTCTCCGGGCCCGGCCCGGCCGGGGCGCCGGCCCCCGCGAGGACCCAGGCCCGGTCAGGGCGCCAGGCGCTCCACCCGCCAGGACGCGCCCTCGCGGACGTACCGCAGCCGGTCGTGGAGACGGTTCTCGTGGCCCTGCCAGAACTCGACGGTCTCCGGGACGACCCGGAAGCCGCCCCACTCCGGCGGCACCGGCACCTGCGCGGAGTCGGGGTAGCGGGCGGCCAGCTCCTCGTAGCGGGCCAGCAGCTCCTCGCGCGAGGCGATCACCGACGACTGCTCGCTGGCCCAGGCGCCCAGCTGGGAGCCGTGCGGGCGGGTGCGGAAGTAGGCCGCGGTCTCGTCGCGCCCGGTGCGGGCGGCCCGGCCGGTGACGATGACCTGGCGGGCCAGCGGGTGCCAGGGGAAGAGCAGGGCGACGTGCGGGTTGGCCGCCAGCTCGGCGCCCTTGCGGGAGCCGTAGTTGGTGAAGAAGACGAAGCCCGCGTCGTCGTAGTGCTTGAGCAGGACCGTCCGGACGGAGGGGCGTCCGTCGGGCGTGGCGGTGGAGACGACCATCGCGTTGGGCTCGTGGATCGCCGGGCTCGCGGCGGTCTCCTTGAACCAGGAGGCGAACTGCCCGATCGGATCGGGGGCGAGGTCGGCCGCGGTCAGTTCCTTGGTGCGGTACTGCTCGCGCATGGCGGCGGGGTCCAGGGCGTCGGTCACGGGGCCATCCTGCCGCAGCGCCCCAGTCTGCCCGCCACGGCGGGGCGCCAATCCTTCGTCGCCGGTTCGGCGGAGTGTGCCGGATGTCACGCTTCCCCGCATCATCGGAACCGTACAGACTCAACGGCTGGATGACTGTTCAGTCCCTCCAGCCACCGCCGACGGTTGATCGATCATCGATAGAAGGAGCCGCCTGATGTCCGACTTCGTACCGGGCCTCGAAGGAGTCGTCGCGTTCGAGACCGAGATCGCCGAACCCGACAAGGAAGGCGGCGCGCTGCGCTACCGCGGGGTCGACATCGAGGACCTCGTCGGCCACGTCTCCTTCGGCAACGTGTGGGGTCTGCTCGTCGACGGCGCCTTCAACCCCGGCCTGCCGGCCGCCGAACCCTTCCCGATCCCCGTCCACTCCGGCGACATCCGCGTCGACGTGCAGTCCGCCCTCGCCATGCTCGCGCCGGTCTGGGGCCTCAAACCGCTCCTCGACATCTCCGCCGAGCAGGCCCGCGACGACCTCGCCCGCGCCGCCGTCATGGCCCTGTCCTACGTCGCCCAGTCGGCGCGCGGCCAGGGGCTGCCGATGGTGCCGCAGAGCGAGATCGACAAGGCCGAGTCCGTCGTCGAGCGGTTCATGATCCGCTGGCGCGGCGAGCCGGACCCGAAGCACGTCAAGGCCGTCGACGCCTACTGGACCTCGGCCGCCGAGCACGGCATGAACGCCTCCACCTTCACCGCCCGCGTCATCGCCTCCACCGGCGCCGACGTGGCCGCCGCCCTCTCCGGCGCCGTCGGCGCCATGTCCGGCCCGCTGCACGGCGGCGCGCCCTCCCGCGTCCTCGGCATGATCGAGGAGATCGAGCGGACCGGCGACGCCACCGCCTACGTGAAGCAGGCCCTCGACAAGGGCGAGCGCCTGATGGGCTTCGGCCACCGCGTCTACCGCGCCGAGGACCCGCGCGCCCGGGTGCTGCGCCGCACCGCGAAGGAGCTGGACGCCCCGCGCTACGAGGTCGCCGCCGCCCTGGAGAAGGCCGCACTGGAGGAGCTGCACAACCGCCGCCCGGACCGGATCCTCGCGACGAACGTCGAGTTCTGGGCCGCCATCGTCCTGGACTTCGCGGAGGTCCCGGCGCACATGTTCACGTCGATGTTCAGCTGCGCCCGCACCGCCGGCTGGTCGGCGCACATCCTGGAGCAGAAGCGCACCGGCCGCCTGGTGCGCCCCTCGGCCCGCTACACGGGCCCCGGCCGCCGGGACCCGCGCGAGATCGAGGGCTACGCCGACATCGCCGGCTGACCCTCCGGGTGCAGCAGGAGCTCCGCGTGGTGGCGGGCCGCCACCGACGGGTGGGCGCGGAGCTTCCCCTTCAGGGCGTTCCTTCCGTACTCGGCGAACAGCGGGTTCGCCGGGTCGGTCGTGACGCCGGGGGCCGCGGAGGCGTACGGGAAGTCCAGCGGGGCGATCCGGGCGTCGAGCCGCGGGTTGTAGAAGAACGGGACGGAGAAGCGCTCCGTCGCGCCGGGCGGGGAGACCACCCGGTGGTTGGTGGCGATGAGATAGCCGTTCGTCGCGACTTCGAGGAGTTCGCCGAGGTTGACGACGAAGGCCCCGGGCAGCGGCGGCACGTCGTGGAAGTTCCCGTCCTCGCGCTGCACCTGGAGGCCGCCCACCTGGTCCTGGAGGAGCAGGGTGAGGAAGCCGTAGTCCTTGTGGGCGCCCACGCCCTGGTCGTCGCCCTCGCCGCTGCTGCCGGGGTAGCGGACCAGCTTGAGCTGCGGGTGGGCGCGGGGGCCGAAGATGTCGTCGTAGAAGTCCGCGGGCGCGCCGATGGAGGCCAGCAGCTCGTGGAGCAGGCGCTCCGCGACCCCGCTCAGCCGGTCGATCCAGTGCAGGGCCGCCGTCCTCAGCTCCGGCAGCGCCGCGGGCCACTGGTTGGGGCCTTCGAGCCACCAGTACGGGGGCTCCCAGGGCGCGGGGGCGCGGGCGGGCAGCTCGGCGCCGATGTCGAGCTGGTCGCGCCAGTCGCGGGCTCCCCGGGTGCGCTCGTCGCCGACCCGGGTGTAGCCGCGGAAGTGCGGGGAGTTGAGGTTGTCGAGGGCGAGCCGGTCCGCCTCGGGCAGGGCGAAGAAGGCGCGCATCGCGTCGGTGAGGGCCCGGGTCTCGGCCTCGCTCACCCCGTGCCCGACGAGCTGGAAGAAGCCGACGTCGTGGGCGGCCGAGTGCAGCTGGGCGTGGAGCAGCCGGCGGGCGTCGGGGCCGCGGTCGGCGGCGGACAGGTCGACGATCGGGAGCTGCGAGGCGTACGAGGGGGAGGGGGCGGTGGAGGGTGCGCTGAGGCTCATGGGTGCGTCCGCGGGTGTACGGGTCCCGGGGCGGCCGCCGGGGTGGGGCGGGGGCCGCGGGTGCCGGTCGACAGGGGTCGGTGGAGGGACCCTGCGGGGCGGGTGGTGGTGCCCCCGGGTCAGGCGGCGCGGCGACAGCTCATGCTCGTGACGCGGACGAAGTCCACGTGACGGCGGCGAACGAGCAGAGGCATGCGACCAGCGTACTGCGGGCGCCCCGGTTCGCCTGTGGCCCGCGTCACAGCGGATCGCGGGGCCGGGGGTCTGGCCGCCGGGGCGTCCGGTACGCGAAGATCGCCGCCTCGCATGTCACGCGCATGCCAATCATCTCGTCGCCGCGCCCCCGCGCAGGAGGATGTCCATGACCGCCCGCCGCACCCCCCGCCGCCTCCTGGCCGCCGCAGCCCTCACCCTGGCCGCCGCCGGAGCGCTCCTCCCGTCCCCCGGAGCCACCGCCGCCACCGCGCCCCAGGCCCGGGTCTTCATGGTCAACCCCGTCCAGGCCACCGGCGACCAGGCCCTCGCCGACCACAAGGACGCGGCCGGCGACGTGCCCGCCTCCGCCTACGCCCTCGCCACCCTCCGCAACCTCGACGCGAGCGGCGGCCTCTCCGGCAGGTGGGTCACCGTCCGCTCCGAGACCGGCAACCCCGCGAAGCTCGCACAGGCCGCCTCGTACGACCGCTCCGACGACGAGTTCGAGCAGGTCATGGCGTACTTCTGGGTCAACGAGGGCCAGGAGTACCTCCAGAGCCTCGGCTTCGGCACCGAACTGCCCGGCGCCAACGACCGCGTCCAGCCCGTCCGGCTCAACCAGTGGGGCGCCGACAACTCCTTCTTCACCGACAAGAAGGCCGAGATCCGCTTCGGCAAGGGCGGCGTGGACGACGCCGAGGACGCCGAGGTGATCCTCCACGAGTACGGCCACGCCGTGCACCACGCCCAGGTCCCCGGCTTCGGCACCTCCCCCGAGGCCGGCGCGATCGGCGAGGCCTTCGGCGACTACCTCGCCGTCGCCGTCGGCAACCACGCCGTCGCCAAGTACGGCTGGCCGATGAAGACCGAGGAGGCGTGCGTCGCCGACTGGGACGCCACCGGCTACAGCGCCGCCCCGCACTGCCTGCGCCGCCTCGACGGCACCAAGACCTACGCCGACCGCGAGGGCGAGGTCCACGCCGACGGCGAGATCTGGTCCCGCGCCCTCTTCGACATCCGCAAGGCCCTCGGCGCCCGCACCGCCGACCGGATCATCGTCAACGCCCAGTTCGGCTTCGCCCCCGGCACCTCCTTCGAGGCCGCCGCCCGCACGACCGTCGAGACCGCCCGCCGGATGTACGGCGCCGGCGCGGAGACGGCCGTACGGGACGCCTTCCGGGCCCGCGAGATCCCCGGCGTCTGATCCGGCCCCTCCGGTCCCGTCCCTCCGGTCCCGTCCCCCGGGCCCTGTTCCTGCCGGGGAGGCGTGCGGCACAGTGGACGGCGTGCTGATCACCGTCGCGGACGTCGAAGCCGCAGCCGCAAGCCTCACCGGACACGTCGTCCGCACCCCCACCCTGCCCAGCCCCGGACTGACCGCCCTCCTCGGCGCCGACGTCACCGTCAAGCTGGAACTCCTCCAGCGCACCGGCTCGTTCAAGGCCCGCGGGGCGGTCGCCAAGCTGCTGTCCCTGGACGGCGCCGAGCGGGCCGCCGGGGTCGTCGCCGTCAGCGGCGGCAACCACGGCATCGGGCTCGCCGTCATGGCCGGGGCCCTCGGGGTGCGGGCGACCGTCGTCATGCCCCGGTCCGCCCCGGCCCGCGCGGTGGAGACCGCGAAGGCCGCGGGCGCGGAGGTCCTCCTCGCCGACACCATGTCCGGCGCCTTCGCCCTCATGGAGGAGCTGCGGGACGGCGGGCTCACCGCCGTCCACCCCTTCGACGACCCGCTCGTCGTCGCCGCCCAGGGCACCGTCGGCCTGGAGCTCGCCGAGGACGCGGGCGAGCTGACCGACGTCCTCGTCAGCATCGGCGGCGGCGGCCTGATCGCCGGCGTCGCCACCGCCCTGCGCGCCCGCCGCCCCGGCGTCCGGATCTGGGGCGTCGAGACCGAGGGCGCCCACGCCATGACGGCCGCCCTGGCCGCCGGCGGCCCGGTGCCGGTCGCGCTCTCCTCGGTCGTGTCCACGCTGAGCGCCCCCACCGTCTCGGCCCTCACCCACGCGCACGTCGCCGCCCTGGTCGAGGACGTGCTCACCGTCACCGACGCGGAGGCCGTCCAGGGCACCCTCGACCTGGCCGAACACGCCAAGGTCTGGGCCGAGCCCGCCGCCGGCTGCCTGCTGCCGGCCGCCCGCCGGGTCCTCGACCGGGTCGGCCCGGACGCCCGGCTCGGCCTCGTCGTCTGCGGCGGCAACACCACCGTCACCGACGTCATGACCTGGGCCGACCGCTTCGGCCTGCGGGCCTAGGACCCGTCCGCCGGGGCCCCGTCCGTACGGGACCCGTCCGTCAGGGCCTCGTCGATCAGGCGGGCCCACTGGGCGACCACGCGGTCGCGGCGGGTCGTGTCGTCCGACAGGAGGGTCGCCAGGCCGAGGCCGCGGGCCATGTCCAGGAGGCCCTGGACGGTCTCGCGCACGCCGGGGCGCGACTCGTCGGCGCCGAGCAGTTCGACGGCGATCCGGTGCGACTCGCGGCCGACCCGGGCCTCCAGCTCGGCGACCCGGTCGCGGAGCTGCTCCTCGTTCGCGGCCGCCACCCACAGCTGGAGGGCGGCCCGGAAGAGCGGGCCGGTGAAGAGGCCGACGAGCGCGGCGACCGTCTGCGCCCGGTCGTCGGTCGGCAGCGCCCGCAGCGCCTGCGACCGCTCCTCCGCGACGTACTCGACCGCCGCCGTGAACAGGTCCTCGCGGGTCGGGAAGTGGTGCTGGGCGGCGCCCCGCGACACCCCGGCCCGCTCGGCGACCACGGCGACCGTGGACCCCGCCCAGCCGTGCTCGGCCAGACAGGCCACGGCGGCCTCCAGGAGCCGCTGCCGGGTCACCCGGCTCCGGTCCTGCTTCGGGGCGCGCTCGGGCCCCGGAGGTCCGTCCTGCCGGTGCGCGGTCAGAGCCGCCATTCGGGATCCCGTCGTTCGAGGAAGGCCGTCATGCCCTCGCGCGCCTCGGCGGAGGCGAAGAGTGTGGCCGAACGCCGCACCAGCTCCTCCGCGTCGCGCTCGAAGGTCTCCAGGACTCTAGCGGTGACCAGCCGCTTCGACTCGCGCAACCCCTGCGGCGAGCCCGCCCGCAGCCCGTCCAGGACGGCGTCCAGCTCCTCCTCGCCGGCCGTGACGAGGCCCATCGCCCGCGCCTGCGGCACGCCGAACCGCTCGCCCGTGAGGTAGTGGCGGGCCGCCGCGCGCGGCTCCAGCCTCGGCAGCAGGGTCAGCGAGATCACCGCGGGCGCCACCCCGATCCGCACCTCCGTGAGCGCGAAGTCCGCCCCCTCCCCCGCCACCACGATGTCGCACGCGCCCAGCAGCCCGAGGCCGCCCGCGCGGGCCCGCCCGCCCGCCGCCACGTGCCCGACGACCGGCTTCGGCAGCTCCACGACCTGCCGGAGCAGGTCGACGAAGGCGTACGGGCTCGGCGGCGCCTTGAGGTCCGCGCCCGCGCTGAACGTCGATCCGGTGTGGGTGAGCACCACCGCCCGCACGTCCGGGTCCTTCCCGGCCGCGGCCAGCGCCTCGGCGAGCTCGGTGACGAGCGCGGCCGAGAGGGCGTTGCGGGTGGCCGGGGAGTCCAGGGCGAGGGTGGCGATCCCCCGCTCCTCGGTGACGGCGATCAGGCTCATGTACGGTCCCTCGACTCTCTCTGCTCTGGGGTCCGGGCTGCCGGTTCCCGGATCCGGTACCCGGCTGCCGGTTCCCGGATCCCGGACGCCGGTTCCCGGATTTCAGCTTCCGCGCAGTTCCCGGCGCAGGATCTTCCCGGAGGCGGCCCGGGGCACCGCCTCGATGAACTCGACGGCGCGGACCTTCTTGTACGGGGAGACCAGGGCGGCCACGTGGGCCATGACCTCCTCGGCGGTGAGGCCGGGCGCGGACGGCTGGCGCACCACGTACGCCTTCGGTATCTCCGTGCCCTCCGCGTCCGTCACGCCGATGACGGCGGCGTCGGCGACGCCCTCGTGGGTGAGGAGCAGCGCCTCCAGCTCGGCCGGGGCGACCTGGAAGCCCTTGTACTTGATCAGCTCCTTCACCCGGTCGACGACGTACAGCCAGCCGTCCTCGTCGACCCGTCCGACGTCGCCGGTGTGCACCCACCCGTCGGCGTCGATCATCGCGGCGGTGGCGTCCGGCCGCCCCAGGTACCCCTTCATCACCTGCGGTCCGCGGATGGCGATCTCGCCCTCCTCCCCCGGGGACGCGTCCTTCGACGGGTCGTCGAGGGAGAGGATCCGCATCTCGGTGGAGGGCAGCAGCCTGCCGACGGTGCCGGGCGGCGGGTTCGCGGCGGAGAGCGGGGTGACGTGCGTGCCCGGGGACAGCTCGGTCATGCCGTACGCCTGCCGCACCGGCGGCAGCCCGAGCCGCTCCGAACACGCCGCGGCGAGCGCCGCGTCGAGCGGTGCGGCGGCGCTGACGACGTACTCCAGCGAGGACAGGTCGTACGCGGCGACCGCCGGGTGCTTCGCGAGCGCGAGGACGATCGGCGGGGCCACGTACAGGCCGTTGACGCGGTGCTCCTGGATCGCGCCGAGGAAGGAGTCCAGCTCGAAGCGGGGCAGCACGACGACGGTGGCGCCCTTGCGCAGCGGCGCGTTCATGAGGGCGGTGAGGCCGTAGATGTGGAAGAAGGGCAGCACGGCGAGGATCCGGTCCCCCGGCCCCATCGGGATGAAGGGGTCCAGCTGCGCCAGGTTGGTGGCGATGGAGGCGTGGGTGAGCATCACGCCCTTGGGGACGCCGGTCGTGCCGGAGGAGTACGGGAGGGCGGCGACGTCCTCGGCGGGATCGAAGTCGAGGACGGGCTCGGGGGCCGAGGAGCCGAGGAACTCCTGGAGGGAGCGCACCCCGGACCCCTCGGGCGCCGCGTCGCAGACGAGGATCTCCTCGATCCCGCCCGCGAGTTCGGCGGCGGCCCGGGCGGCCGGCAGCAGCGGCGAGACGGTGACGATCCAGCGCGCCGCCGAGTCCCGCAGCTGCTTGGCGAACTCCTCGGGGGTGGCGAGCGGGTGGACGGTGGTGACGGCGGCGCCGGCGCGGGTGGCGGCGTAGAACGCGACCGGGAACAGCACCGTGTTGGGGCTGTGCAGCGCGAGCACGTCGCCCTTGCGCACCCCCGCCTCCGCGAGGCCCGCCGCCACCCGCCGGTGGAAGGCGTCCACCTGCGCGTACGACAGCGTCAGCTCCCCGGTCCCGTCGATCAGAGCGGGCGCGTCCCCGAACGCGGCGGCGCCGCCGAGGACGGCCTCGTGGATGGGGAGGGACAGGGCGGAAACCGGCTCGTACGCGCTGTGGAACACCATGCGTGGCCCCCTGGGGAGGTGGAAGGTGGTCGCCAGGATCGCTGCTGCGGGCGCTGCTTGGGGAGACCCTGACAGCACCCCGGAAAACAATCAAGCGTGCGTGCTTGGTTTATCCGGGGTGCGTGCCGCTCCGGGACCTCTCACTCGCAGGCGACGCCGTCGCCGTCGCGGTCGAGCTTGCGGCTGTAGCCGGGGTCGCCCGCGCGGATGGGTGCGGCGCCGGCGGCGCGGACGGCGTCGCAGTTGGCGTAGTACACGCTCGAACCGGCGTCCTCGGTCGGCTCGGGCTCCGGCTCGGCGGTCTCCGGCGGCCGCGTCGTCTGGACGGGCTTCGGCGCCCGGGTCGTCGGCTTCGGCGCCTGCGTGGCCGGCTCCGGTGCCTCGGTCGTCGGCTCGGGGGTGGGCGTCGGGGTGGGCGTCGGGGTCGGGGTGGGGGCCTCGGTGGTCGGCTCCGGGGCGGGGCTCTCGGTCGTGGGCTCCGGCGCGGGCGACTCGGTGGTGGGCTCCGGCGTCGGGGTCGCCGTCGCGCTCGCCGTCACCGCCGGCTTGGGGTCGTCGCCCTTCCCCGGCTCCTTCTCCGGCTCGCTCACCAGGACGAGCACGAACCAGAGCGCGGACAGGACCGTCGCCACGGTCTTGGTGCGGTTCGTCCACTGCCCCAGCCAGGCCAGGACGATGCCCACCGGCGGCAGGAGGACGAGCAGCGCGATGATCAGGGCCGGGTGCTGCCACCAGCGGCGCGGGGGCTGCCACGCCGGGGCGGACTGGTAGGGGTTCGACTGCGGGTGCACGCGCGGCTCCAAGGGCGTGGAAGGGGACGACGGCACCGAGCGGGGTGCCGTGGCCGTGGATCGTACACAGGACCTTCACAACCGGGAGCGCGTATCCGGAAGTCGGGGCCGGACACGGGAGGCGGGCGGCCGGGACGGGGCGGCCGGCGCCCGTCCCGCCCCGGCCCCTCCCCCTCAGTACGACTTGGGCAGCCCCAGCGTGTGGGTCGCCACGAAGTTCAGGATCATCTCCCGGCTGACCGGCGCGATCCTGGCCACCCGGGAGGCCGTGATCAGCCGGGCGAGGCCGAACTCCTTGGTGAGGCCGTTGCCGCCGAGGGTGTGGACGGCGGTGTCGACCGCCTTGACGCACGCCTCCGCCGCCGCGTACTTCGCCATGTTGGCGGCCTCGCCCGCCCCGAGGTCGTCGCCCGCGTCGTACAGCGCCGCCGCCTTCCGCATCATCAGGCGGGCCAGTTCGAGCTCGATGTGGGCCTGGGCGAGCGGGTGGGCGATGGCCTGGTGGGCGCCGATGGGCGCCTTCCACACCTGCCGCTCCTTGGCGTAGCCGACCGCGCGGTCGAGGGCGAAGCGGCCCATGCCGATCGCGAAGGCGGCCGTCATGATCCGCTCCGGGTTGAGGCCCGCGAAGAGCTGGAGCAGGCCCGCGTCCTCGTCGCCGACGAGGGCGTCGGCCGGGAGCCGGACGTCGTCGAGGGTCAGCTCGAACTGCTTCTCGTCCGCGTCGAGTTCCATCTCGATGTGACGGCGCCCGAAGCCCGGGGTGTCGCGCGGGACGATGAAGAGGCACGCCTTGAGGTTGCCGGTGCGGGCGTCCGAGGTGCGGCCGACGATCAGGGTCGCGTCGGCGATGTCGACGCCGGAGACGAAGACCTTCCGGCCGTTGAGGACCCAGCCGTCCTCGGTGCGGGTGGCGGTGGTGGTGATGCGGTGGGAGTTGGACCCGGCGTCGGGCTCGGTGATGCCGAAGGCCATCGTCCGCGACCCGTCGGCCAGCCCCGGCAGCCAGGCCGCCTTCTGCTCCTGGGTGCCGAAGCGGGAGATGACCGTGCCGCAGATCGCGGGCGAGACCACCATCATCAGGAGCGGGGCCCCGGCGGCGCCCGCCTCCTCCAGGACGATGGACAGCTCGGCCATGCCGCCGCCCCCGCCGCCGTACTCCTCCGGCAGGTTCACGCCCAGGTAGCCGAGCTTGCCCGCCTCCGCCCACAGGGCGGCCCGGTCGAAGCCGGGCCCGTGGCGGCGGCCGAGCGCGGAGACGGCGGCGCGGAGCTCGGTGTGCTCCCGGGGCTCGATGTCGGTGCTCATACGGTCTGGTCCTCCTGTGCATCGGTCTGTACGACGGCGAGCAGGGCACCGACCTCGACCTGGCGGCCGGGGGCGGCGTGGAGCGCGGTGAGCGTGCCGGAGGCGGGAGCGGTGACGCGGTGCTCCATCTTCATCGCCTCCAGCCAGAGCAGGGGCTGCCCGGCCTCGACCCGGTCGCCCACGGCGAGGCCGTCCGCGAGCCGGACGACGGTGCCGGGCATGGGCGCGAGCAGGGAGCCGGGAAGGGTCTGCTCGCGCGGGTCGGTGAAGCGGGGGCGGACGGCGAGGCGGTGGGGTCCGACGTGGACGACGCCGGAGCCGGTACCGGGCCCGTACGAGGCGACCTCGTAGTCCCGTACGACTCCGCCCGCTTCGAGCCGTACGCGGTCGGGCGCGACGGCCACGGCCCGCACCCCCTCGGGGGCGAGGACCTCGAAGCCGCCGTCCCGCCTCGGCCGGTAGCGGACCTCGTGCCCCCCGTAGGTCCTGGTCTCGTCCTGCGAGCGGACGTTCCGCCAACCGCCGCCGAAGCGGCCGGAGTTGCGGGACGCCTCCGCGAGGGCGGCGGCGACGGCCGCGTGCTCCTCGCCGTCCGGCCTGCGGGCGAGGGCGTCGAGGTGCCGCCCGTAGAAGCCGGTGTCGAGCCGCCGCGCGTCCTGGAAGTCCTCGTGCCGCAGCGAGGCGACGAGGAGGTCCCGGTTGGTGGCCGGCCCGTGGATCACGGCCCGCTCCAGGACCCGGGCGAGCTTGCGGACGGCCCCGGCGCGGGTCGGCGCGTGCGCGACCACCTTGGCGAGCATGGCGTCGTAGTGCACCGGCACGGTGTCCCCGGAGGCGTAGCCGGTGTCGACGCGGACGCCCGGCACCTCGGGGAACTCCAGGCGGTGCAGCACCCCGGTCTGCGGGGCCCAGCCGGCGGCCGGGTCCTCGGCGTAGAGCCGGGCCTCGACGGCGTGGCCGTCCCGCTCCGGCCGGAGCGCGGGCAGCGGGGCGCCCTCGGCGACCGCGAGCTGGAGGGCGACGAGGTCCACGCCGTGGACCTCCTCGGTCACCGGGTGCTCGACCTGGAGCCGGGTGTTCATCTCCAGGAAGTGCGCCCGCCCGCCGGCGACCAGGAACTCGACCGTGCCCGCCCCGACGTAGCCGACGGCCTTCGCCGCCGCCACCGAGGCCGCGTACAGCTCCTCGACGAGCGCGCCCGGCAGCCCGGGCGCCGGGGCCTCCTCGATCACCTTCTGGTGCCGGCGCTGGAGCGAGCAGTCGCGGGTGCCGAGCGCCCACACCGTGCCGTGCGCGTCGGCGAGGACCTGCACCTCCACGTGCCGCCCGTCCTCCACGTACGGCTCGACGAACACCTCGCCGTCCCCGAAGGCGCTCTCCGCCTCGGCGGACGCCGCCTTCAACGCCGCTTCCAGCTCACCGAGTTCGCGGACGATCCGCATGCCGCGCCCGCCGCCGCCCGCCGCCGCCTTCACCAGGACGGGCAGATCGGCCTCCGTGACGCCGGTGAGCGGCGCGACGCCCATCAGCTCCTTCGCCCGGGTCTTCGACGCCATCGCCTCGATGGCCTCCGGCGGCGGACCGATCCACCGCAGCCCGGCCCCGGTCACCGCCCGCGCGAAGTCCGCGTTCTCGGAGAGGAAGCCGTAGCCGGGGTGCACGGCGTCCGCGCCCGCCGCGAGCGCGGCGGCGACGACCAGGTCCCCGCGCAGGTACGTCTCCGAGGGCGCCGCCCCCGGCAGCCGCACCGCCGCGTCCGCCTCCCGCACGTGCAGGGCGTCCGCGTCGGCGTCGGAGTACACGGCGACGGTGGAGACGCCCAGCTCGCGGCAGGTGCGGAAGACGCGGCAGGCGATCTCGCCACGGTTCGCGACCAGTACGGTCGAAATCATCAGGGCCTCACATTCGGAAGACGCCGAAGCCGCCGCGCGCGCCCTCGACCGGTGCCGTGTGGATCGCGGACAGGCACAGCCCGAGGACCGTGCGGGTGTCGCGGGGGTCGATGACCCCGTCGTCGTAGAGCAGGCCGGAGAGGAACGCCGGCAGCGACTCGGACTCGATCTGCGCCTCGACCATCGCCCGCAGGCCGGCGTCCGCCTCGTCGTCGTACGGCTGCCCCTTCGCCGCCGCCGACGCCCGCGCCACGATCGACAGCACGCCCGCGAGCTGCTGCGGCCCCATGACGGCGGACTTGGCGCTGGGCCAGGCGAAGAGGAACCGGGGGTCGTAGGCCCGCCCGCACATGCCGTAGTGGCCGGCGCCGTAGCTCGCGCCCATGAGGACGGACAGGTGCGGGACCTTCGAGTTCGACACCGCGTTGATCATCATCGCGCCGTGCTTGATGATGCCGCCCTGCTCGTACTCCTTGCCGACCATGTAGCCGGTGGTGTTGTGGAGGAAGAGCAGCGGGATGTCCCGCTGGTTCGCCAGCTGGATGAACTGCGCGGCCTTCTGCGACTCGGCGGAGAACAGCACCCCCCGCGCGTTGGCGAGGATGCCGACCGGATAGCCGTGCAGCCGCGCCCAGCCCGTCGCCAGCGAGGACCCGTACAGCGGCTTGAACTCGTCGAAGTCGGAGCCGTCCACGAGCCGGGCGATCACCTCGCGCGGGTCGAACGGCGTCTTGAGGTCGCCGGGCACGATCCCGAGGAGCTCCTCGGCGTCGTACTTCGGCGGCTCGACGGCCACCGGGTCCGGATCCGGGTGCGCCTTGCGGTGGTTGAGGCGCGCCACGATCCGGCGGGCCTGGCGGATCGCGTCCGCCTCGTCCACCGCGTAGTGGTCGGCGAGCCCGGAGACCCGGGCGTGCATGGCCGCCCCGCCCAGGGACTCGTCGTCGCTCTCCTCGCCGGTCGCCATCTTCACCAGCGGCGGCCCGCCCAGGAAGACCTTCGACCGCTCCTCGATCATCACCGTGTGGTCGGACATGCCGGGGACGTACGCCCCGCCGGCCGTCGAGTTGCCGAAGACGACCGCGACCGTCGGGATGCCGGCGGCGGAGAGCCGGGTGAGGTCGCGGAAGAGCGCCCCGCCCGGGATGAAGATCTCCTTCTGGGAGGGCAGGTCGGCGCCGCCGGACTCGACCAGCGAGATCACCGGGAGCCGGTTGGCGTACGCGATCTCGTTGGCCCGCAGCGCCTTCTTCAGCGTCCACGGGTTGGAGGCGCCGCCGCGCACGGTCGGGTCGTTGGCGGTGATCAGGCACTCGACGCCCTCGACCACCCCGATGCCGGTGACCAGGGACGCCCCGACGGGGTACGCGCTGCCCCAGGCGGCGAGCGGTGACAGCTCCAGGAACGGCGAGTCCGGGTCGACGAGCAGTTCGATCCGCTCCCGGGCCAGCAGCTTGCCGCGCCCGCGGTGCCGGGCGGTGTACTTCTCGCCGCCGCCCGCGAGGGCCTTGGCGTGCTCGGCGTCGAGGGCGGCGAGCTTCTCCAGCATGGCGGCCCGGTGGGCCTCGTAGTCGGGTCCGCCGGTGTCGAGGGCGGAGGCGAGGACGGTCACGGCAGTTCCTCCGGGAGGTCGGGGCGGGCGGTCACAGCAGCTTCTCGGGGAGGTCGGGGCGGAGGGTCACAGCAGCTCCTCGGGCACGTCGACGTGCCGGGAGCGGAGCCATTCGCCGAGGGCCTTGGCCTGGGGGTCGAAGCGGGCCTGGGAGGCGACGCCCTCGCCGAGGATCCCGGCGACCGTGAAGTTCAGCGCCCGCAGGTTGGGAAGCACGTGCCGGGTGACGTCCGACTCCCTTGTCTCCGGGAGGAGTTCGCGGAAGAGGTCGACGGTCAGGGCGTGCGCGAGCCACCGCCACTCCGCGTCCGTCCGCACCCACACCCCCACGTTCGCGTCCCCGCCCTTGTCGCCGCTGCGGGCGCCCGCGATCCGCCCGAGGGGGACGCGCCGGACCGGTCCGGCGGGCGGCGGCGGCGGAAGCTCCGGTTCGGGTACGGGTTCCAGGACGCGGGTCGCCGGCGGCACGGGGACCGCGAGGCGGGTCCCGTCGGGCAGCACCGCCGTGTGCGGGACGGCGTCGGCGGGCACGTACGCGGTCTCGAAGACCCCGTAGGGGGCGCCCCTGCCCGGCGGGGCGGTGACGTGGAAGCCGGGGTAACTGGCGAGGGCCAGCTCGATCGCCGCCCCCGTCAGGGTCCGGCCCACCTTCTCCGGGTCCTGGTCGCGCACGACCAGCCGGAGCAGGGCGCTCGCGGTCTCCTCGGTGGCGGCGTCCTCCCGGTCGGTGCGGGCCAGCTCCCAGCGGACCTCGGCGGGCGGCGCGGCGGCGAGCGCGGCGCCGACCTGCTCCCGGACGAGCGCCGCCTTGGCATCGACGTCGAGGCCGGTGAGGACGAAGACGACCTCGTTGCGGTGGCCGCCGAGCCGGCAGCGGCCCGCCTTCAGGGTGGGCGGCGGCGCCTCGCCCCGCACCCCGTCGATCCGCACCCGGTCCGGCCCGTCCTGGGTGAGCCGCACGGTGTCGAGCCGGGCGGTCGCGTCGGGCCCCGCGTACCGCGCGCCGCCCGTCTCGTACAGCAGCTGGGCGGTGACGGTGCCGACGTCGACGAAGCCGCCGGTGCCGGGGTGCTTGGTGACGACGGCCGACCCGTCCGGGTACAGCTCGGCGAGCGGGAAGCCGGGCCGCAGCAGGGCCTTCGGGTCGCGTGCGGCGTACTCCCTGAAGAAGGCGTAGTTGCCGCCGGTGGCCTGGGTGCCGCACTCCAGGACGTGCCCGGCGACGACGGCCCCGGCCAGCCGGTCGTACTCCTCCGGGCCCCAGCCGAAGTGCCATTGCGCGGGCCCGGTGACGAGCGCCGCGTCGGTCACCCGGCCGGTGACGACGACGTCGGCGCCGGCGGCCAGGCAGGCGGCGATGCCGGCGCCGCCGAGGTAGGCGTTGGCCGTCAGGACGCCGGGCTCGGGCGGCAGCGCGTCGCCCTCCACGTGCGCGACCCGGGTGGGCAGGCCGAGCTTCGCGGCCAGGGCCCGCAGGGCGTCGGCGAGCCCCGCCGGGTTGAGCCCGCCGGCGTTGGCGACGATCCGGGTGCCGCGCTCGTGGGCGAGCCCCAGCCCCTCCTCCATCTGCCGCAAGAAGGTCTTCGCGTATCCGCCGGAGGGGTCCTTGAGGAGGTCCCGCCCGAGGATCAGCATGGTCAGCTCGGCGAGGTAGTCCCCGGTGAGGACGTCGAGGCGACCGCCCGTCAGCATCTCGCGGACGGCGGAGAACCGGTCGCCGTAGAAGCCGGAGGCGTTGCCGATCCGCAGCGGCGTCACCGCGCCCCCTCCTTCGGCGCGCGCCCCGGGCCGGCCGGTCCGGCGAAGGCCTGGGCGATGCCGAGCCAGTGCTCCGCGTCCGCCCCCTCGGCCCGCAGCGCGGTGTCGTCCCGGTGCGCGCGCTGGGTGACGAGCAGGCAGAAGTCGAGCGCGGTCCCGGTGACCCGCTGGGCGGCGTCCTCGGGCCCGTACGCCCACAACTCCCCGTCCGGCGAGACGAGTTCCACCCGCACCGGTTCGCCCGGCGGCCGTTCGCCCCGCACCAGGTAGGCGTAGTCCCGGGCCCGGTGCCCGATCCAGGCCACGTGCCGCAGCCGGGCGGTCGGCCGCCGGACGACGCCGAGGGCGTCGGCCACGTCCTGCCCGTGCGCCCAGGTCTCCATCAGCCGGGCGGTCGCCATCGCCGGGGCGCTCATCGGCGGCCCGTACCAGGGGAACCGCTCGCCCGGCGGCACCCGGCGCAGGGCCGCGTCCAGCCGCTCCCGCCCCTCCCGCCAGCGGGCCAGCAGTTCGCCGGGCGGCAGCGCCGCCCCCTCTTCCGCCCCCTCGTCCACGAACCGGTCGGGCGCGGCCAGCGCCTTCTCCACCTCCGCGGCGAACGCGTCCGCGTCGGTGAGGGCGAGTAGCGCGGCCCGGTCGGTCCAGGCGAGGTGCGCGATCTGGTGGGCGACGCTCCAGCCCGCGGCGGGCGTAGCCCGCCGCCACTGCTCCTCGCTCGACTCGCCGACGACGGCGTCGAGTTCCTCGCCTTCGGCACGCAGGTCGGAGAGGACGTCTGCGGGGTCGGACACGGTGCGCTCCCCTCGGGAGGACGGGCCTGAGGGTCGGAGCATGGCAGCGATCACAGAAACAATCAAGCACGCTTGCTTGAAAAAAGTGCCGACGGGACCGATGACTTTCCGCCGGAGCCCCGGTCCCAGATCATGAAAGCGACCCCCTCCAGCACCCCAGCTCTCCAGAGGAAACAGGGACCGACATGCGCACTCTCATCACCTCCGCCTTCGTCTCCCTCGACGGTGTCGTCGAGGCCCCCGGCGGCGAGGAGGGCTACCGGAACGCCGGCTGGACCTTCAAGGACGTCGAGTTCCTGCCCGAGGCCTACGAGCTCAAGGGACGCGAGCAGCGGGAGGCGACCGCGATGCTCCTCGGCCGCACCAGCTACCAGGCGTTCAGCCCCGTCTGGCCCGGCATGGCGGACTTCGCCGACTACAAGGAGATGCCGAAGTACGTCGTCTCCACCACGCTCACCGAGGACGACCTGGTCTCCGACTGGGGTCCGACCACGATCCTGCGCACCCTCGACGAGGTCGCCGCCCTCAAGGAGACCGAGGGCGGCCCGATCATCGTGCACGGCAGCGCGTCCCTGAACCGCGCCCTCTCCGACGCGGATCTGATCGACCGCTACCACCTGCTGGTCTTCCCGCTGCTCCTCGGCGCGGGCAAGCGCCTCTTCAGCACGACGGACAAGGACGCCCGGAAGCTGAGGATCGTCGAGCACGAGACCTACGCGAACGGCGTCCAGAAGCAGGTCCTCGACGTCGTCCGCTGACCCGCCGCGCCCGCGCCGCGCCGCCGTCAGACGGCGGCGCGGCGCGGGCGGGCGAGCAGTTCGCCTCCACAGTTGGGACAGACGCCGGCCATCTCCTCCGCGCAGGGCACGCAGAAGGTGCACTCGTAGGAGCAGATCCGGGCGGGTCCGTCGGCGGGCAGGGCCGTCGTCTCGCAGCGTTCGCAGCGGTCGCGCATCTCAAGAGCCATGGCGTCATGATCGGCGGGCGGGGACGGCGGCCGAAACGGGGCGGTCGGCCAGAGAACGACAGGATCGGGCCGCGCGGGCGGGCCCGGCCGGAGGCGCACGGGCGACCGCCCCCGCCCCGCCGGCGGGGCCGGCGGGGCGGGGGCGGTCACGGAAGCCGTCACCTGGGGTCCTTGCCGAAGGTCTTGTTCGACCAGACGTAGCCGAGGACGGTGAGGCCGGCGCACCAGGCGAGGGCGATCCAGCCGTGGTGGCCGATCTCGGTGCCGAGGAGCAGTCCGCG
>NZ_JBHYPS010000066.1:0-28718 GCF_042746075.1 Streptomyces sp. NPDC058758
TGCTCGCGTTTTGGGCGGGCGGCCCCCCCCCCCCGCTTAACACCCGCCGCGGGGGGGCGGGTGGGGGGCGGGTTGCGGGGGGGGGGCCCCCCCGCCCGCCCATCCGCGGGGAGAGCGGGGGCGATGCCGGTGACGCCGACGGACGACCGGCATCGGTCGCGCGACAGCTTCGACGTGACCGGGGCGCGGGGCCGAACAGGATCTGCCGAGGGGGGCGAGCGCCCCGGGTGTTGACAAGCACGGGGATTCTGGGACTCTCCCCCAAGGTGGACAGAGCGGAAGCCTGGTCGTTCGAGGCCGTTCGGACGGACGGGGCCGGCGGAGCACAGGCGCCGTGTTCCGGTGGGCGCGTGAGCCCGCTCCCTGTTCGCCACAGGGGCTTGCAGACCGGCTGGTGACCACGACCATCGCCCGGTCCGGCCGAGTGCTCCGCCCGTGCCGGGGCGGAGGGTGAGCGAGCCCGCTTGGTGGGTCGGCTCTCGCCCAGCCGGGCGGGAGATCACGAAGGCCGGCCGTCGGCCGGTGCCGTGCCGCGCCGGGCTCGACGGGGTGCGACCGAGTGGAGGAGTCGGACATGAGACGTGCACTGAGAGCCGTCGTTGCGACCTTGTTCCTGTGGGTCGGCTCGGTCGCCTTCCTGGCACCACCGGCCAGCGCGGGGGTGCTGGACCTGACGTGCGCCCCGCCGACGAGCGTCCTCAACAGCTACAGCCCCGCACTCACCGCCGCACCCCAGACCGTGACCGTCTCGACCACCGCTCTCTACGGCCCCTGCGTCTCACCGTCGCAACCGGCGATCACCTCCGGGACGCGCACCGCATCCGTGACGACGACGACCAGCTGCGCCGACCTGCTCGGCCCCGGCACGTTCACGTACACGATCACCTGGAACACCGGGCAGACCAGCACGTTGAGCACCAACTACACCAGGGTCGCGGCCGGCGGGGTCTACACCGTCACCGCCACCGGAGTCGTCACCGCCGGCGTGTTCGCCGGCGACACCGTCGTAGTCAACTACACCGGACCGTCGACCGACATCACCCTGTGCACCCTCGGTCTCGGGACGGTCTCCAGCCTCTACCTCCCCGTCGGCACGCTGGAGCTCACGTCGATCTGATCCGGCCTCCTCGACGATGCCAGTCGGGCGGGGAACCGGGCCGCCTCCTACGCCTTCCCCGGCGGCGGTACCGCGACGATGCGCCAACGAGCCGGTGCGTGACAGCGGGTGGGGCGTCCGTCCTGAAGGGCGGCGTGAGCGGTCCCCGGCCGTCCGGGCCTGCGGCTGCGGACACCCTGGCGGAGGTGTTCGCCCACACCCGGGCCGAAGGCGCCGAGCTGCGGCTGGACGCCACCGAGGTCCGGGTCCGCCCGCCCCTGGCCGGCCGCGGCGGACGCCGGGCGTTCGTCTCGGGCGAGAAGAAGCAGAACAGCATGAAGGCCACCGCCATCGCCGACCACCAGGGCCGCACGCTCTGGCCCGATGCCCTGCGGCAGGGGCGGATGCACGAGGCGACCGCCACGCGCAGCGAAGGCATCGGGATCCGCTCCGGTACTTCCCGGATGTGGAAGTACTGCTGGACGGCAGAGGTCCGGCCCTCCGCCGCGACCACCCCGGCCAGGCGCTCACACCGCCCGGAAAACCGGACAAGATCGCCCCCCTCCCCCGTGCAGGTCGGCAGAGAAGAGGCCCGGCGCCCGCCCTCATCGAAACGCATCACCGTCGAGCACGCACCAGCTCGTGAGTTGTTGCTGCCTGGGGCGAGCCCGGTTCGCCCGGCGGGTGGCGTCGGTGCGGGAGGCGGCGAACCAGGTGCACTGCGCCACGAACGACCTGTTTGGTGATCATAATTCCGCTATGTCTACTTCGGTGAGTGGCGGTTCCGGGTCCGGTTCCGAGTCGGGGGCGGGTGAGCGGCATGCCTCGTGGCTGGAGTTGTTCTTCGACCTGATCGCGGTCGCGGGGGTGGGGCAATTGGCGCACCTGCTGCACACGGGGCCGAGCGGGACGTCACTGGGTCGGTACGCGGTGCTGTTCCTGGCCTTCTGGTTCGCCTGGGTGATGTCGACCATGTACGGGAACGTGGCGGGGGAGCGGACGCGCGTCGCGGCGGTCATCACGGCGATGTTCGGAATGGCGGTGATGGCGGCCGCCGTGCCGGGAGTTCATGATTCCGACGGGAAGGCACGCGCCTTCGCCCTCGCCTACATCGTGGTGCGGCTCATCGCGTCCCGGGCACGGAGCGGACGCGGGCAGGTGGTCGCGGATCTGCCGATCCTCCAGCTGGGGGCCGGCCTCGCGCCGTGGGTGGTGTCGCTGTGGGTGCACGGGGAAGCCCGCCTGTGGCTGTGGGCGGCGGGACTGCTGATCGACATGGCGGTCATGGTGCGCGTCAGCCGCGAGGCGCTCCAGGTCGAGATCGACCAGAAGTGGGCCCGTGCGGAGGAGCGTGCGGAGGAGCGGGCGGAGCACTGGTTGCGGCGTGAGGAACGGCGCGGCGGCGCCCTGCCGTCCGAGGAGGCCCGCGCGCGGGTCGACCGCGTCCGGAGCAGGATGCGGAGGAAGCCGCAGGTCGTGGCCGCCGATGTCGGGCACCTGGCGGAGCGGCTCGGGCTCTTCGTGCTGATCGTGCTGGGTGAGGGGCTGGTGCAGTCGGTGTCCGCGGCGAGCGAGGAGCCGTGGGACGGCGGGGTGCGCGCGGTCGGTGCCGGGGTGTTCGTGATCCTGGTGCTGGTCTGGTCGCTGGCGTTGCGCACCGGTGCGTACGGGTTGCCGCTGCTGGCGCCGCGGGCGTTGCCGGTGCGGCTGGTGCTGTTGCTGCACTGCTTGTTCGCCGGGGCGGTGGCGGCGCTCGCGGCGGCGCTGGGCCGGGCGGTGGAGCAGGCCGGTGAAGCGATGCCGCAGCCCGGCCGGCTGCTGCTGGCCGGCGTGCTGGCGCTGATCCTTGTCACGGCGCTGGTGTGCGCGCTGGTGTCCGGCCGGGGCGCGGGCTGGGCCTTGGGGGCGGTCGGGCCGGCACTGGTGGTCGTGGGTGTTCTGGCGGTGGCCCCGGGGGCGGGGGACCCGGAGGGGTTCGGCACCGTGGTGTCGGTGGCACTGGCGGTGTGCGCCCTTGCCTGGCCGGTGGCCTGGCGGGTGTACCGGCCGGGTGCTCCGGCGGCGAAGGAGCCCGCTCAGGGCGCCGCAGCGGGGTTTACGGGGTGAAGCGTGATCCCGCACCCCTCTGGATGACGAACGCGTTCGTTACGATCGGGGCATGACTGCGAAGCGAGAACCCATCAGCCGGCGCGAGCGCCCCGCGAAGCCGGCCCTGACGCGGCGGGGGATCGTCGATGCGGCGGTGCGGGTCATGCGGTCCGAGGGGCTGGAGAAGGTGACCATGCGGCGCCTGGCCCAGGAGCTGGACACCGGCCCGGCCTCGCTCTACGTCTACGTGTCCCACACCGCCGAGCTGCACGCGGCGGTGCTGGACGCGCTCCTGGGCGAGGTGGAGCTGCCCGCCGACCGGCCCGGGATCGGCTGGCGCGAGGACCTCGTCGCGGTCCTCACCTCCTACACCCGTCTGCTCTTCGAGCACCCGCAGCTGGCCCGCTCCGCCCTGGTCGCGCGCCCCAGCGGCGCGAACTACCTCGACCTGGTCGAACGCCTTCTGCTGCTGCTCTCCCGCAGCGGCGCCCCACGGGAGCAGGTCGCCTGGGGCGTGGACAGCCTCCTGCAGTACGCGACCGCGACCGCGGCGGAGCACGGCACGCAGGAACGCGACCCGATGAGCCAGGACGACTGGGACGCGCTCGCCCGTGCCGCGCACGGAGTGGACGAGGCCGAACATCCGACGATCAAGGCGCACCTGCCGGCACTCCTGTCCGGCACCCAGGACGCTCGGCTGTCCTGGGGCTTCGACGTCGTGATCAACGGGATCGTCCACACCCCCGTCCCGGACCCCACCGGCTGAACTCTCGCGGATTTCCGCTTCGGACGGACGGTCCGCGCCGAGGTCGCACGGAAGGGGCGCAGCACACCCATGGAAGAACTTGTTCGTCACGAACATGTTCGTTACGGTGGAAGGGCGGGTCGCCGAGGGCGGCCGCGGCACCGTCCCCCACCTCCAGGAGGCCCCCATGAGCACGCACCACCCCCTCGCGATCATCGGCGGAGGCCTCGGCGGCCTCACCGCCGCCCGTGTCCTCTCCGTCCACGGCATCGAGGCGGCCGTCTTCGAACTGGAGCCGTCGCGGGAGGCCCGCACCCAGGGCGGCATGCTCGACATCCACGAGGAGAACGGCCAGAAGGCCCTGCACGCCGCCGGACTCCACGACGACTTCCTCAAGATCATCCACGAGGGCGGCCAGGCCCTGCGCCTGCTCGGCCCCGACGGCACCGTCCACGTCGCGGAAGAGGACGACGGCACCGGCGGCCGCCCCGAGGTCGACCGCGGCGACCTGCGCGACCTGCTCCTCGACTCCGTCCCGGCCGGCACGGTCCACTGGGGCAGGAAGGTCACCGGCGTCCGCGCTCTGGACGGCGGACGCCACGAGGTGACCTTCGCCGACGGCTCCGCCATCACGACCGACCTGCTGATCGGCGCCGACGGCGCCTGGTCGCGCGTACGTCCCCTGCTCTCCGACGCCGTGCCCGCCTACACCGGCATCTCCTTCGTGGAGACCGACCTGCTGGAGGCCGAGATCCGCCACCCGCGCAGCGCGGCCGTCGTCGGCGGCGGGTTCTTCGTCTGCCTCGGCGACGAACGCGGCTTCCTCGCCCACAAGGAGACCGACGGCAGCATCCACGTCTACACCGCCCTCAAAGCGGACGAAGACTGGCTGGACACGGTCGATTTCACCGACCCGCAGGCCGCCAAGCAGGCCGTTCTCGCCCGCTTCGAGGGCTGGGACGAGTCCCTGCGCGACCTGATCGCCGACGCGGACACCATGACCCCGCGCCGTATCCACGCCCTGCCGGTGGGCCACCGCTGGGACCGGGTGCCGGGCGTGACCCTGCTCGGTGACGCCGCCCACGTGATGTCGCCCTTCGCCGGCGAGGGCGCGAACCTCGCCATGCTCGACGGCGCCGAACTCGCCTCGGCCATCGCCGCCCACCCCGGCGACACCGAGGCGGCTCTGACCGCCTACGAGAAAGCCCTCTTCCCCCGCAGCGAAGCCTCCGCCGCCGACTCCGCCCGGAGCCTGGAGACGATGTTCGGCCCGCAGGGCCTGGAGGAGATGACGGCGTTCTTCACCACCGGACCGACGGCCCCGTGACCCCCGGCCGCCCACGACCACGCAGCGGCGGGCCCGCCGGCCTGCCCCACGGAGCCGGTGCCCCCGCCGCGCACACCTCTCCCCCACCCGGTGATTTCGTCGGATCGCAGGGAACCACTGAGCTGCTGTACACAGGCACGGGACACCGGCCGTCGCTCCTGCCGCGCCATCGGCCAGCGCTGCGACAAGCGCCTGTCGCCGCTGACCGCCACCTGCGTCCGCTCGGTCCTCAAGTCCGCCCTGGAGCACGCCGTCCACCAAGACGACCTGCCCCGCACCCCGCCCTCGGCGGCGGCACGGCCGGCATCACCCCCCAGCGCATCCGCACCAGGAGCCTGACTACCCTGCGCACCAAGACCCGCGCTTTCGAACGCCGCATCGTCCTCCCCCGCCGAGTGCACCCACTCGCTCCAGCGCCCCCAGGAACACCAGCAGGCCGAGCGGCAGGCCGGCAGAGCGGTGGCCAGGGGCTTGCCGGTCGGGGTGCGAGCGGGGGCGTAGGTGCGAGTACCGGACAGGACGGTGGTCATCGCGTGGGCGGGGACGACGGTTTCGACTGCCGGTGGGCCGGATTCCGGGATCGTAGCCGGTGATCCGGTCGGTGCAGTCGCCGGTGGGGCCTTACCCGGGCCGACGCGCGGAATCGCCACCGGGCACGGGGACAGCGGACGGTTTCGACCGTCGCCGGCCCTGGCGGTCGCCCTGGTGCGGTCGGGGACGGGTCCGCATCCACCGGCACTTTCCGGTCCGAAGAGGAAGAGCACGAATCCGATCCGAAGAGCGAGGTGACAGGGTCGTGAAGGCAGGCGGGGCAGACGGGAACCGCAGGGAGAACGTCACGGGAGGCGGGGCGTCGTGGACGGTGGCGCCCGACCCCGGGCGTCCGTACGACCGCCGCTGTGAGCACCTCTCCGGCGTGGGCCGGCCGGCCGGTCCCGTCGGCGCGGGCTGCGCGGAGTGCCTCGCCCTGGGCTGGTCCTGGTCGAGGCTGCGCTGGTGCGCCACGTGCGGGCACGTCGGATGCTGCGACAGCTCCCGGGGGCGCCACGGCCATGCGCACCACGCGGCGACCGGGCATCCGGTGGTGCTCTCCCTCGACCCGGGCGAGGGCTGGGGCTGGTGTTACGTGGACGAACTGTTCCTGGTCGAATCTCCGCAGCCCGAGGGCGATGCTTCGTGAAGGAACCGGGAAGCCGCCCGGTTGGTCCCCGGGCCCGTTCGCGCCTGGCGTTTCCCTGCCCTCGGCGAGCACGGTGTCCCTCGGCGAGCACGGTGTCCCTCGGCGGGATCGGGGCACACGCCCCGGTGCACGGCACGGGGCCTACCGGCGGCGCGGCCAGAGGCTCCGCCGCCGTCGGCCGCGCCGACCGGGGCGCCACGACGGGCGAAGGTGGAGCGATGAGACTGACGAGCGACGCGTACCGGACGCCCGGGGCGGACGGGCGAGGGAGGCATTACGCGGCGGCCGCTGCGGCGGTCGCCGCCGCGGCCGCGGTGGGCGCGGTTCCCGTCGATCCGGAGAGTTCCTGGTACCGCGGCCTGGACAAGCCGCCGTGGCAGCCGCCGCCGTGGGCGTTCGGCGTGGTGTGGACTCCGTTGTACGTGTCGCTGGCCTTCGCGGCGGGACGGGCCCTCCGCGTCGCGAAAGGCCCCGAGCGGGGGCGCCTCGCGGCACGGTTCGGAGTGAACCTGGCGCTCAACGCGAGCTGGACCTGGCTGTTCTTCGGCTGCAGGAGCCCCCGCGCCGGGCTCGCCGCCACGCTCCTGCTGGACGTCAGCAACGTCGCGCTGATACGTCGTACCGGCCGCGTCGACCCCACGGCGGCCCGCGCCCTGGTGCCCTACGCGGTGTGGTGCGCCTTCGCGACGGCTCTCGACGGCTCCGTCGCCCGGCGCAACAGCTGACGGAGCCGTACGGGACGGGACGGCCAGGCGCTCGGTCACCGTGACCGGTGCCCCCGCTTCCGGAGCCGCCGCTGGAAACGCCGCCCCGCGCCCCGGATGCCGAAGGCGAAGGCGCCGATCGGCGCGGCGACGACGATCAGGCCCCCGGGTCCCCGGGCCGGCCCCGGCGGCGAGTCGCATCGTCCGTGCATCGCCGCGCGCCCGGCGGGCGGGCGGTGTGACGATCCGGGCCCGTTCCTCATCCGCGGACCGCTGCAGAGGGGAAGAACGGTCACCGGCTGAGGAGGAGGTCACCATGAACACAGCTCGGGCGAGCAGGGGCGCCGGGGTCGCGCGCCCTTCGGACGACACCGCGGCCGCGGACCTCCACGCCTACCTCGGCTACGAGGACACCGAAGCCGCCCTCGCCTGGTTCTCCGGCGTCGGCTTCGAGGTCGTGCGGCGGCAGGACGGTGAGGACGGTTCCCTCCTCCACGCCGAGCTCCGTCTCGGGAACGTGGTCGTGATGGTGGCCGGTGCCCATGCCGCCTACAGCAGGCCCGCCCTGCACGGCACCAGCACGGGGAGCGGACTGTACCTCTGTCTCCCCTCCCCTTCGGCGGTCGACCAGTGGTACTTCCACGCGGTGTCCGCGGGCGGGGTCCCGGTGATCGAGCCGGAGGCGACGGAGTGGGGCACGCGACGCGCCCGCGTACTCGACCCCGAGGGCCACGAGTGGAGCGTGGGGACCTACCGGCCGGGCTGACGCGGCGGTCTTCCCCGCACCCGGCCCCCCGGCCGGGTGCGCCCACCCGTGGGCGGCACGCGGACGGGCCGGGCCCCGTCAGGAACCGAACCCCGTCAGGAGCGCCGTCGCGTGGGGCGCGCCGCTCTCCTCGACCACCTCCCCGAGCGTCTGCGGCGTCCGCACGGGTGCCAGCTCGACACCGCCGTCCCGGTGGAGGAAGCCGTGGACTCCCGGCCGGGGAAGGCTGTTGTACGCCCAGGGGGCGGAGAAGTAGTAGGCGCCGGTGTCGTGCAGCACCACCACGTCGCCCTCCGAGAGTTCCGGCAGGAGACGCCCGTGCGCCACGACGTCCCCGGCGAAGCAGAGCGGGCCCGCGACGTCCTGCGGCACCGCGGGGGTGGTCTTCGGGCGGCCGTCCGGACCGTGGGCCGTGATCCTCACCGGCCACGCGTCGGGCATGAACACCGTACGGGTGGCCACCTGTGCTCCGGCGTGGGTGACCGCGATCCTCCGGCCGCCCGCCTCCTTGACGTACTCGACCACGGCGGCGGTGAAGCCGTTCTTGGCGAGCAGCGACCGTCCGAACTCCGTGACCAGCTGGTACCGGCCGTCGAACAGGGCGGGTTCCACGTCGGTGAGTGCCCGGACGTACTCCTCGAACGTCGGCGTGACCGTGTCGTCGCGGAAGTTGACGGGCAGTCCGCCGCCCAGGTCGAGACTGGTGACCTGGCGTGCGCCCACGTGGGCGTTGATCTCCTCGGCGAGCCCGTGCAGCGCGGCGAGGCCCCGGGCGATCAGCGGCAGCGGGCACCCCTGCGAGCCGACGTGGGCGTGCAGGCGGGTGAGCCAGGGACGCCTCAGGAAGGCGTCCAGCACCCGGGCCCGGGCGCCCGGGTCGCCCAGGGCGACCCCGAATTTGGAGTGTGCCGTCGCCGTGCTCATCGCGGCGATGGTGCCGCCGCCGACCTGCGGGTTGACGCGCAGGCCGATGACGGAACGGGAGCCGGCGGGGCGCAGGGCGTCGACGCGTTCGAGTTCGGCGAGGTTGTCCGCGTTCAGCGCGATGCCCAGGGCGAGTGCCTCGCGGATCTCGGTGCGCGTCTTGGCCGGTGAGTCCAGGACGATGCGGTCGGGTGCGAACCCCGCGGCGAGTGCCAGCCGGGTCTCCCCCGGGCTCGCCGTCTCGCACCCCATGCCGGCGTCCGCGAGCAGGCGCAGGACGGGGACGAGGGGGGCCGCCTTGACCGCGAAGGCGTGCAGCACGTCCGGTACGTGGGCGAAGGCCTTGTGCAGGGCGGCGACGCCGTCCCGTACCCCCTGGACGTCGACGAAGCCGGCGACGGGCCGGCCCTCGCCGAGGAGGCCCTGGATCACCGCCCGTCCCAGTACGGTCTCGACCTTCTCCTGGTGCGCCATGGGTTCCTTCCTCGACGGTGGGGGCGGGGCGTGGCTCGGACGGGCGGCGCCGGGGGGCCCGCCCGGGAGGCGGGTCACGGGACGTCCAGCCGCAGGACGTCGTCGAGCGTCTCCCCGCGGACGACGAGGCGCGCCGCGCCGTCGCGCACGGCGACGACGGGCGGCCGGGGCTGGGCGTTGTAGTTGTTCGCCATGGAGCGGTGGTAGGCGCCGCAGGCCGGTACGGCGAGGAGGTCGCCGACCGCGAGGTCGGACGGCAGGCGGACCGATTCCACGACGACGTCGCCGGACTCGCAGTGCCGGCCGCAGACCGTCACCGTCTCGTCGGCGCCCCTCGCCGTCGTCCGGGCGGCGAGGCGGGCCGTGTAGCGGGCGCCGTAGAGGGCCGGGCGCGGGTTGTCGCTGAGGCCGCCGTCGACGGACACCCAGGTGCGCAGGCCGCGCCGACGCTTGACGGTGCCCACGGTGTACAGCGTCACCGTGGTGGGCCCCGCGATCGCCCGCCCGGGTTCGACGGCGAGCCGCGGCATGGGGACGCCCGCGTCGGCGCACGCCTTGTGGACCCGTTCGACGAGGACGGGCGCGAGGTCGCGCACCTCCAGGGGCTCGTCCTCGGGAAGGTAGGCGATGCCGAGGCCCCCGCCGAGGTCGAGGCGCCGCAGCAGCACTCCGTGTGTACGGGCGGTGTCGGCCATCAGGGCGACGAGCCGGTCGGCGGCCGTCGTGAAGACGTCCGGGCGCAGGATCTGGGAGCCGAGGTGGCTGTGCAGGCCGACGAGTTCCAGGCCGGGTGCGCCGACGACGCGGGCGACGGCGCGGTGGGCGCTGCCGGTGGAGAGCGGGAAGCCGAACTTCTGGTCGTCGGTGCCGGTGGTGATGTGCGCGTGGGTGTGCGCCTCGACGCCCGGTGTGACGCGGACGAGGACGTCCTGGCGCCTGCCCCGCCGGGTGGCGATCTCGGACAGCCGGGTGATCTCGTCGTCGGAGTCGACGACGACGAGCGAGACGCCGTAGTCGACGGCCTCGGCCAGTTCGGACGCGGACTTGTTGTTGCCGTGGAGGATGAGGGAGGCCCCCGGCACTCCGGCGCGCCGCGCGGTGCGCAGTTCACCCGCGGAGCACACGTCGATGCCCAGTCCCTCCTCCCTCAGCCAGACGGCGACCTGGTGGCAGAGGAAGGCCTTGGCCGCGTAGAAGACGTCGTGGCCGGCGAAGGCGGTGCGCCAGGTCCGGCAGCGGGCGCGGAAGTCGTCCTCGTCGAGGACGAAGGCCGGTGTGCCGAACTCCTCGGCCAGGGCGCTCAGGGGTACCCCGCCGATCGTCAGGCCGTCGGGGCCGCCGGTGGTCGTGGCCGGCCACAGGTGCGGAGGAAGGTGCATGCTCGTTCGCCCTTCGGAACGTGGCTCAGTAGGTGGTCAGGAACCGGTGGAGGACGCGGACGCCGAATCCGAGACCGGACACGGGCACGCGCTCGTCCACGCCGTGGAACATGCCGAAGTAGTGCAGATGGGGGTCGAGCAGGAGGGGTGCGAACCCGTAGGTGGCGATGCCGATCCGGGCGAAGGCCTTGGCGTCGGTTCCGCCCGACTGGACGAACGGCACCGGGCGCGCGTGGGGGTCCTGGTCGCGGAGCGCCGCGGCCATCGCGCCGAAGGCCGGCCCTTCGTGATCCGCGGCGACGGCCTCTTCGCAATGGATGAACTCGCGGGTCACCTTCGGGCCGAGGAGGCGGTCCACGGTCTCCAGGAAGGCGTCGCGTTCGCCGGGGAGGAAGCGGCCGTCCACCTCGGCGTGGGCGTGCGAGGGGATGACGTTGACCTTGCCGCCCGCGGTGAGCACGGTGGGGTGGGCGGTGTTGCGGACGGTGCAGTCGAACAGCTCGCCCAGCCGGCCGAGGCGGCTCGCCTCCTCCTCCAGTCGGGTGCGGTCGATGCGGAAGCCGAGTGTGCGGTCGAGGGCGTCGAGCAGGGCGGTGACGGCGGGCGTGAGGCGGGCGGGCCAGCGGTGGTCGGCCAGCCGGGAGAGGGCGCGGACCAGTTCGGCGACCGCGTTGTCCGCCCCGGGGCCCGAGCCGTGCCCGGCCGTGCCGTGGGCGGTGAGCCGCATCCAGGCCGTACCGCGCTCTCCGACGGCGATGGGGTACACGCGCGCGTCCGGGCCGGTGCAGGAACTCCTCCTCGCCGTGATCGAGAAGCCGCCGGACTCGCTGATCGCCTCCTCGACGCCGGTGAAGTGGTCCCGGTGGGCGGTCGTGACGTGCCGTGAGCCGTACGCCCCGGTCGACTCCTCGTCCGCGAGGAAGGCGAGGACCAGGTCACGGCGCGGCCGCTGTCCGGTGCGGGCCCAGGCGCGCACCAGGGCGAGGGTCATCGCGAGGGTCCCCTTCATGTCGACCGCTCCCCGTCCCCACAGGCAGCCGTGGCGGAGGTCTCCGGAGAGCGGGTGCAGGGTCCAGTCGCGGGGCTCGGCGGGCACGGTGTCGAGGTGCCCGTGGACGAGCAGCGGGGGCAGGCCGGGGTCCTCGCCGTCGATCCGGGCCAGGACGCTGGTGCGGCGGGGGCGCGGTTCGGTGAGGACGGCGCGGACACCGGCGGCGTCCAGGGCTTCGGCGACGTACTCGGCGGCCAGGCGCTCACCGGGCCCCGTCCCGTCTCCCGGGTTGGCGGTGTCGATGCGCAGGAGGTCCGAGCAGAGTGCGGCGACGTCGTCGGCGTGTCCGTCGTGCAGGCCGGGCGGTCGGGTGGCGTTCACGAGCTGCTCCACGAGTGCGGTGCGGGCGGGGGGCGGGGCGGGGCGGCGGTCAGCCGAAGTGGTCCTCCATCGCCGCGCCGGCGACGGTCGTGCACACCTTGAAGGTGCGGGCGGCGGTGGTCGCGTCCGCCGCGGTGAAGGCGATGCCGCGCGGACCGTTGGCTTCGACGGTGGGGACGGCGAGAACCGCTGCCGCCAGATGGGGTGCGTGGAAATCGAGTTCGAAGCGGTGGGACCTGTCGGGAGCGCCGCGCCTCCGCGCCGGGTCGGCGGCGTCCGCGCGTGTGCGCCGGACGGGATGCCGGAGGAGGCGGGAGGCGGCCTCGGCGGCCCGGGCCCGCAGCAGTTCGGCGCTCCGGGCGGGCGGGAGGCAGACGGCGGCGTACCGGCTGACGCATTCCTTGACCGCGACCACGAGGGCGTCGGGGGCCCAGGTTCCCGCCGCCCGGCAGGTGAGGTCGTCGCCGGTGACGAGGACGACGGGGACGCCGTGTTCCTCGGCGATCAGCGCGTTCATGCGGCCCTCGTCGGCCGGTTCGCCGTCGATGCGGAAGCCGGTCAGCCCGGTGCCGAGGTAGGTGTGCGAGAGGACTCCCTGCTGGCCGGCGCCCGTGTGGTAGCCGAGGAAGACGACGGCGTCGGCCAGCTCGATCCCGGCCATCATGCCGAGCGGCTTGTGGCGGCCGGTGAGCAGGCGGGCCCGGGGGTCGAGGGCTTCGAGGAGGAGGTTGCGCTGTGTGTAGTGGGCGTCGTTGACCAGCACGTCGTCGGCGCCGCCGGCGAGGAGGCCGTCGACGACGGCGTTGACGTCGCCGGTGAACAGGGGGCGCATGCGCTCCCAGGAGGCGGTGCCCGGTTCGACGTCGTCGGGGCAGGTGACGCCGGTGACGCCTTCCATGTCGGCGGAGACGAGGACGCGCGTCATGCCGTGCTCCTTTCGTGCGGAGGGAGGGTGACGCGGCGCAGGGCCGTGTCGAGTACGGCGCGCGCCCCCAGGGGCAGGGTCAGCTGGCGCGGTCCGTGTCCGGCGGCCAGTCCGGCCGCCACGGGGACGCCGAGGTCGGACAGGCGCTCGCGCAGCACGGCCTCGACCCGGTCGGGTGGGCCGCAGTCGGTGAAGTCCCCGAGGACGACACCGGCCGCTCCCCGCAGGACGCCGGCCCGTCGGAGCTGCGTCAGGGCCCGGTCCAGGCGGTACGGTTCCTCGCCGACTTCCTCGATGAGGAGGATCCGGCCCTCCGAGACGGGCGCGGTGGCGGTCCCGAGCGACGAGGCGAGCACGGTGAGGTTGCCGCCGGTGAGGATGCCTTCGGCGCGTCCGGGGGCGAGGACGGGTCCGTGCAGGGCGAGGGAGCGCGGGGCGGCCCCGAAGAGGGCGGCGCGCAGGGATGCGGCGGTGGCCTCGTCGACGTGGACGGGACGGCACGCGGGCATGGGGGCGTGCAGCGTCACCAGTCCGAGCGCCTCCCCCATGGCCTGGTGGAGGCAGGTGATGTCGCTGGAGCCGACGAGGAACTTGGGGCCCGCTGCCGCGAGGCGACGGTGGTCGAGCCGGTCGGCGATGCGCTGGGTCCCGTATCCGCCGCGTACGCAGAGGACCGCGCGCACCGCGGGGTCGAGCCACGCCTCGGTGAAGTCGGCGAGGCGCGTCTCGTCGGAACCGGCCAGGTAGTCGCCGTGGGTCGCGGAGAGCCGGGGGGTGGTGCGGGGTCTGAGGCCCCAGCGCTCCAGCAGGGCCCGGGCCCGTGCCGTCTCGCGGTCGTCCACCGGTCCGGCGGGGGCGACCAGGGCCACCGTGTCGCCGCGTCGGAGGAACGGGGGGTGCGTGCGGTCCGGCGCCGGCGGGTTTTCCGCGGCCGCGGCCGGCGTGGTCCCGGCCGTCATGCCCGGGGGGCGGGGGCCGCGGGCGGCGTGGTGCCGGTCGTCCCGGCCGGGGGCACGCGGGGAGGGCCGAAGATCCGTTCGTAGAAGCGGATCTCGGCGTCGAGGGCCGCCCGGATCGTCTCGGCGCGGCGCCAGCCGTGGCGTTCCCCGGAGAACTCGACGTGCTCGTGGGGCAGGCCGGCCTCCCGGAGGGCGCGGGCCATGGCGCCCGACTGGGCGGGGTCCACGATGGCGTCGTCGAGGCCGTGGAGCAGCAGTGCGGGGCCGCTGGCGCGGGGCGCCGCCAGGACCGGGGAGCGCTGTGCGTACAGGGCGGCGGCGGCCGGCAGGGGGCCGATCAGCCGGTCGAGGTAGCGGGATTCGAAGTCGTGGGTGGTGGCGGCCCAGGTGACGGGGTCGGTGATGCCGTAGAAGGAGACCGCGCCGGCGAAGACGTCCGTGTGCGTGAGGGCGGCGAGCGCGGTCCAGCCGCCCGCGCTTCCGCCGCGTATCGCGAGGCGGCCGGGGTCGGCGAGTCCTTCGCGCACCAGGGCGTGGGCGACGGTCACGCAGTCGTCGACGTCGACGACGCCCCAGGCGCCGTTCAGACGCTCACGGTAGGCGCGGCCGTAGCCGACGGAGCCTCCGTAGTCGACCGTCGCGACGCCGATGCCGCGGCTGGTGAAGTAGGTGATCTCCAGGTCGTACACCATGGGGTGGTCGCCGGTGGGGCCGCCGTGGACGAAGAGCACCCAGGGCGGGCGTTCCCCGTCGGGCGTGACGCGACGGGGATGGGCGGGCGGGTAGGTGTGCGCGTGCACCGGGACGTCGGGGAGGCCGGGAGCGTCGCCGGCCGGGGTCGCGGCGGGACGCGGGAAGGACCTCGCGGTGGGGCGGGGCAGCCAGGCGGGGTCGACCGGCTCGGCCCGGGAGGTGGAGAGGAAGCGGGCGTCGCGCGCGCCGGGAGCGCCGGGGGCGGGGAGGCCGGCGGTGATGACGTTGTACGGCAGGAGGGTGCTCGCCCCCGCGGTGACCAGGCGGTGCGCGTCGGCGTCGATGCTGTGGACGAAGTCGGTGCAGGGCAGGCCGAGATCGGTGAGGACGGGCAGGCCGGGACCGGCGGCGGGGTCCACGACGGAGACGCGGCGCCCGGCCCCCGTGCCGTGGACGGCGACGGCCCGGCCGTCGGGGAGCGGGGCGAACCAGGTGGCGCCGGGTTTCCACAGCGCGCCGCCGAACTCCTCCTCGGCGTGCGTGACGGCGCGGGCGGGCCCCGTGCGGGCGGGGACGAGGTGGAGCGTCCACCACCCGTCGGGGTCGGTGACCGCCCAGAGGCTGTGGGAGTCCCTCCATTCGGCCTGGACCACCGATTCCCGTGGGCCGCCCGCCCGCACGCGGTGGGTGCCGGCGGTGCCGTCCTGCCGCAGCGGGGCGACGCACAGCTCGGTGCCGTCCCACGGCATGTCCGGATGGTTCCAGCCGATCCAGGACAGGTGGCGGCCGTCCGGGGAGAGGCGGGGGCAGGTCATGAAGTGGTGGGTGGCGGCGACGGTCCGTTCGGCGCCTGTGCGGAGCGAGACCGCCACGAGGGCGCGCTGGACGTCGCGCACCCCGTCGCGGCGGGTCTCCCGGACGGCCCAGACCTCGTCGCGCGACGGCGGCACGTAGAGGTCCCCGTAGGTGACGTTGCCGCGGGCGGGCGTGAGGGGCCTGGGCGGGTCCTGGGTGTCCGGGTGGTGGAGGTGGAGGCGCTGGTCGTTCCAGTGGGTGAACACCAGGCCGGTGCCGGTGGGGCGCCAGGACCTGCCGCCGTACTCGTGCAGGCTGTTGCGGGCGTCGAACCCCGGGGGCAGCACGTCCTCGATCCGACCGTCCGGTTTCGCGCGCACGACGCAGCGGCGGCCGGCCTCGTGGGGGCGCGGTTCGTCCCACCACACCTCGTCACCGACGAGGGACACCCAGCCCGGCGTCCCGTCCTGGCGGGCGACGTCCGCCGCGCTGATGTCGGAGTCCCAGGCCCGGAACGCGGTCGGGGTGCTGCGGGTGGGAGGGGCGTGGTTCATGGGGTTACCGCCTTGTGGCGTGCGGAGGGACGTCAGGGCGTGAGCGGGAGGACGGCGGAGGGGAGGAGGGCGTTCCGCCGTGCCCGGGGCGTGGCGCAGGGGGTCTGCGGCGCGAGCCGTGGGTGTGCCGTGCGCGGGGCGCGCTGTCGTACGCGCCGCCGTGTGCGTGTCGGCCGGTCGTCGGGGCCGGCAGTGCGCAGCGGCGTGTCGTGCGTCCGGGGAGGGGGCCGCCGCTGTCCCCCGGGGTGGTGGTGTCGGTGGCGGCGCGGCGCGGGCCGGCGTGCGTCAGGCGGGCGGAGCCGTTCTCATGCGCTCCACGCTAGTGAGTCGGCACGGGGCCGCACGATCAACGAAAGGTCCCGCTCCTCCACGAGGGCATCGACGTTTCGTCGTGCGGTCGGGGCGGCGGGGCCGTGCGGCCGCCTCGCCGCCGGGGCTACCAGTTGGGATCGAGGCCGGGCACGTGCGGGGGGAGGGGAAGGCCTGCGGGGTGAAGGAGGTAGACCACTCCCCCGCCGCCGGACGCTGCCAGCCACACGCGCTCGAACTCGCCGCGCGGGTAGGTCCGCCGTACCTCCTCGTCGGTGGCCGACAGCGGGTCGTTGACGACGACGTCGCCGTCGGGGGTGAAACCGCAGACGATCTTGATGCTTCCGGCGGGTGAGTAACCGGCGCCCGCGAGTTCGCCGATGCGGAAGCTCTGGGCCGTGGCGATCGGGATGCCCGCCCGGATGAAGCGTTCGAGCTCGCTCAGCGAGCGCAGCCGCGTGACCATCCCGTCGAGCCCGTAGCGGGCCGGGTAGGCGGCGTTGAACGCCCAGTTGCCGCAGCCCTTGTAGGCGTAGTCGTAGACCGCGCGGGCGGTGAAGTCGACCTGCGGGGCGGTGTCGGCGGGGTCGATCCATGTCATCTCGCCGACGTCCGGACCGTGGCCGAAGTACTCGACGAGCATCGCGGTGCACGCGGGCGCCGACCAGGCCTCCCCGCCCCCGTCCCACTGCGGGCTGTGGCCGGTGTGCACCTCCTGGGAGCGGCGCGGGACGTCGAGGACCGTGCCCCAGGCCCCGCCGGGGCCGCTCACCGCCGGGCGGTGGCCGGGAGGGGTGGACGACGCGGCGAGGTGCAGGGCGCGCACGGCCGGGCCGTGCGGGACGCCCGGGGTGCGCGCGAGCCGGACTTCCAGTTCGTACGCCGCGGCGGGCCTGCCGGGGGCCGCGACGAACACGTCGACGTCCGCGGTCCCGAACGGGCCGGTCTGGCCGGGGACGGTGGTGCGGTGCACCACGTCGTCGTCCGAGGCCCAGTGCGCCATGACGTACCAGGGCGAGGTGTCACCCGTCGCGTCGCGGACGCGCAGCCGCACCATCAGCCGGGTGCCGGAGGGGGTGAGGGCCGTCCACGACGGGATGAGTTCCTCGGCGAAGAAGGGCAGGTCGCGCCAGCCGGTGGAGCAGGTCGCGTACTCCCATTCCAGACTGGCGTGGCCGTGGTGATCGACGTAGGTCTCGCGCGCCTCGACGCTCCGCAGGCGCAGGGCCCCGTCGGACCAGGCCGTGCCCCGGAAGACGGCATCGGTGAAGTGGCAGGCTTCCGACCAGCGGTGCAGCACCGCCCGCGGCTCGCAGGAGTCGCCGCTTCGCCCTCGGTTCTCGCCTGTCACGGTCTTCCTGCCGCTCTCTCGTAGCTCCGGTAAGGCCCAGCCGGACGCCGATGCCTGGACGGGGCCCACATGGTAGCGGCCCGGGGTTCCCGCTCAGGAGCCCCGGGCCGGTTCGGCCGGGTCCCGCGTTCGGTGCGCGACGCGGGGCATCGTGACGTTGGACCGGAGGACCACGTCGTCCGTCCTGACGCACGGGACGCGGTGGCCGTACCGCGCCCGGTGGTGGCCGGGCGCGCCGCGGACCGCGGTGTGGCCGGCGTGTTCGAAGGTCCTGGAGCGGGTGGTGGCCGCCGTCGACGGTCCGGCCGACGCCGTGGGACTCCCGGGGCCGCAGCGTGTGCCGCAGGGGCACGAGGGGCTGGACGGTCGTCCCGGCGGCTCTGCGGGCACGACACCGCGAGGAGCACGGTCTCGGGTACGCGGCGGCGCTCGCCTGCGGTGCGGAAGGACTCGGACCCGGTCGGCGCTCCCGCCCGGGCGCGGCCGTCGTCGAGCGTCCGGGCCTGGGCGGACGCCGTGGCGAGGACCCCGGCCGGCGCGGCGGCCAGGGCCGTTCCGGGGGCCGTCCTCCGTCTGCGCGTCGTCCGTCTCGTCGTCACGCGCGGGTTCTTCGTCCGGTGGTCTCCACCGGGAAGTGACAGGCGGTCGGGTGGTCGGCCCCGTCCCGTACCCGCAGTGCCGGTTCCGTCAGGCACTGCTCGCGGGCAGAGGGGCAGCGCGTCCGGAAGCGGCACCCGGACGGCGGCGCGGCCGGGGACGGCAGGTCGCCTTCGAGGAGGAGCGCGTCGTCGGGAGCGCGCCGCCTCGGGTCCGGTACGGGCGCCGCGGCGAAGAGGGCGCGGGTGTAGGGGTGGCGGGGGCTCGTGCAGATCTGCTCGCGCGTCCCGGTCTCCACGATCTTCCCGAGGTACATGACCGCGATCCGGTCGCAGAGGTGCTGGACGACCGCGAGGTCGTGCGAGATGAAGACGCACGCGAGGCTCAGGTCGCGGCGGAGGTCGTCGAGCAGGTTGAGGATCTGCGCCTGGACGGAGACGTCGAGGGCGGACACCGGCTCGTCGCACAGGAGGAGCCGTGGTCCCAGTGCCAGGGCCCGTGCGATGCCGAGGCGCTGGCGCTGTCCGCCGGAGAACTGGTGCGGGTAGCGGTCGCGGTGGGCGGGGTCGAGGCCGACGGTCTCCAGGAGTTCGGCGACGCGGCCGGCGCGGTCGGCCCGGGGGACGGTTCCGGGGTGGATGACGAAGGGTTCCCCGACGATCTGTCCGGCCGTCATCCTCGGGTCGAGCGAGGTGTAAGGGTCCTGCAGGACCATCTGCACGCGGCGGCGCAGCGCGCGCAGGTCGGGGCCGGAGAGGGCGAAGGGGTCCTGCCCGTCGATCGTCACCGTCCCCGAGGTGGGGCGGTCCAGCGCCATGAGCAGGGAGGCGAGCGTCGATTTGCCGCACCCCGATTCGCCCACGATGCCGAGGGTCTCGGCGCGCCGGACGGTCAGGTCGACGCCGTCGACCGCTCTGACCGCCCCGGTGCGGCGTGTGAGCAGTGCTCCTTCGGTGACCGGGAAGTGGCGGGTGAGCGCGGTGGCTTGGAGGAGCGGCGGAGCGGTTTCAGCCGACGGGGGCATGGTGGACCTCCTCGGCGAGGTGGCAGGCGCTGCGGTGTGCCGTGGACGTCAGCGTCCGGAGGGAGGGCTCGTCGGTGCCGCAGCGCGGTTGGGCCAGCGGGCACCGGGGGTGGAAGGCGCACCCGGTGGGGACCGAGGAGGGCGGGGGCGGGGCGCCGGTGATGGGGACGAGCGGCTTGCCGAGGCGGTCCAGGCGGGGTACGGAGTCGAGGAGGCCCCGGGTGTAGGGGTGGCCGGGCCGGGCGTAGAGGTCCTCCGCGTTCGCGGACTCCACCGTGCGGCCGGCGTACATGACGGTGATGCGGTCGGCCGCCTCGGCGACGACGCCGAGGTCGTGGGTGATCAGCAGCAGGCCCATGCGGGTCTCGGCCTGGAGCTGTCGGAGCAGGCGCATGATCTGGGCCTGGACGGTGACGTCGAGGGCGGTGGTGGGCTCGTCCGCGATGACGACCTCCGGGTCGAGGGCGAGCGCCATCGCGATCATGACGCGCTGGCGCATGCCTCCGGAGAACTGGTGAGGGTAGTCGTGGACCCTGCGCGCGGCGGCCGGGATGCGGACGCGGTCCATGAGCGCGACGGCGCGTGCGAGGGCGGCCTTGCGCCCCAGGCCCTGGTGCACCCTGTACATCTCGGCGAGCTGGTCGCCCACCGACAGCACGGGGTTGAGGGCGGTGAGCGCGTCCTGGAAGATCATGGAGAGGCGGGTGCCGCGGACCTCGCGGTGGCGCTCCGGGGGCATCGCGAGCAGGTCGTCGCCGCGCAGCCGGACGGCTCCGCGGGTGATGTGCGCCGGCGGGGTGTCGAGCAGTCCCATCACGGCCTGCGCCGCGACGGACTTGCCCGAGCCGGACTCGCCGAGGAGGGCGAGGGTCTCGCCTTCGCGCAGGGTGTAGGAGAGTCCGTTCACCGCGCGGATCGTGCCGCGTCGGGTGCGGAACTCGACGCAGAGGTCCTCGACCTCCAGGAGGGGGCGTACGGCGTGGGACATGGGCGCTCATTTCAGGCGGGGGTCGAAGGCGTCGCGGGCGGCATCGCCGAGGAGGATGAAGCTCAGGACGGTCGCCGACAGGAAGAGTGCGGGGAAGACCAGGAGGTGGGGGTGGTCGAGGACGAAGGCCTGGGCCGCGTTCAGCTGGAGTCCCCAGGAGACCTCGGGGTACTGGAGGCCCACCCCCAGGAAGTCGAGCGTCGCTTCGCCCGAGATGACCGCTCCGACGTTCAGCATGGCGACGACGACGACCGGAGTGATCGCGTTGGGGAGGATGTGGCGCACCATGAGTCGGGCGGGGCGGGCTCCGAGCATGCGGGCGGCCCGTACGTAGTCGGCGTCGGCCAGGGCGATGACCTGGGAGCGCATGATGCGCGTCATGGTCGTCCAGCCCAGCACCGTCAGGACGAGGATCATGGCCCCGAGGCCGTGGTCGGGGAAGGCGACGAGGATGACGGTGGCGCCGAGCACGAAGGGGAGGCCGAAGAAGACGTCGGTCACCCGGGAGACGAGGGCGTCGAACCAGCCTCCGTAGAAGCCGCACAGCAGTCCGAGCACGACGGCGATCAGGAGGGAGGCGGCCGTCACGGCGAGGCCGGCGATCAGGGAGGGGCGGGTGCCCCGGATGACCTGGGCGAGATAGTCGCAGCCCTGCAGGTCGAATCCGAAGGGGTGGCTCGCGGAGGGCCCTTGTTTCGAGTGGGCCAGGTCGCAGCGGTCTCCCCCTTCGGTCAGCAGCGAGGTGAGGAGTCCGGGCGCGAGGGCCATCACCGTCATCAGCAGGAGGGTGACGAGCGCGGCCCACACGGTGGGCCGCGCCCGCAGTTCGAGCCAGGCGTCCCTGCTGAGGGACGCGCGCTCCCGGGACGGCGGGCGGGACGGGTCGGGTGCCGGGGGACGCTCGGAGGTTCCCCCCGCGGCTTCCAGGGTCCTGGTGGTGTCAGTCATGGCGGATCCTCGGATCGAGCAGCCCGTAGAGCAGGTCCACGAGCAGGTTCGCGAGCAGGAAGACGAGGACGAGGGCCGTCGTGGTGCCGACGACAACGGGGCCTTCGCGGAGCTGGATGGACTGGAAGAGCTGCTGGCCGACTCCGGGCAGGTTGAAGATGTACTCGGTGACGATCGCGCCGGCCATGAGACCGCCGAGCTCCAGCCCGAGGAAGGTGACCACGGGGATCAGGGAGTTGCGCAGGGTGTGCCGGACGACGACGCGGCGGCGGCTCAGCCCCTTGGAGTGCGCGGTGCGCACGTAGTCGGCCCGCAGGTTCTCGATGAGGGAACTGCGCGTGAGCCGGGCGACGTAGGCGAGGCCGAAGGAGGCGAGGACCATGCCGGGCAGGAGGTAGGCCAGCGGCCATCCGCCTTCGGTTCCGGCCACCGGCAGCCAGCCGAGCTGGACGCCGAAGACGAGCTGGGCCAGGTAGCCGACGACGAAGACCGGCACGGAGATGACGAGGGTGGTGCCGAACAGGACGGCGCTGTCGTCCCACCTGCCCTTCCGGAGCCCGGCCCAGACGCCGAGGGCCATGCCGAGGACGACCTCCAGGACCCAGGCGGTCAGGCCGAGTTGCAGCGTGACGGTCCACCGGTCGGCGAGCAGCTCGGACACGTCGCGGCCGGTGAAGGTGGTGCCGAGGTCTCCGGTCAGCAGGCCGGTGAGGTAGTGCGCGTACTGCGCCCACAGGGGGTCGTCGAGGTGGTAGCGGGCGTGCAGTTCGGCGAGGACCGCCGGCGGCACGGGTTTGTCACCGGCGAGCCCCTGGATGGGGTCGCCGGGCAGGACGAAGACGAGGGTGTAGATGAGGAAGGTGGTGCCGAGGAGTACGGGCAGGGCGTGCAGCAGGCGACGGGCGACGAATCTCCACACGACGGACGGCCCCCAGGGGTAGGTCTGTGCGGAGCACGGGGTGCTCCGCGGAGGGTCGGTTGCGGCGTCAGTCGCTGACGGTGACGCGGTCCAGGTGCAGGCCGGCGGCGTAGGGATCGATGATGACGTTGTCGATCCGGTCGCTCCACGCCGACTGGTCCTGCCAGTTCCAGAGCGGGATGTACGGCAGTTCCCGCAGGGCTATGTCCTCCGCCTTCTGGTACGAGGCGACGGCCTCCGCGCCCTGGGCGGCGTTGCCCTCGGCCACGAGGGCGTCGAACTCCTTGTTGCTCCAGCCCGAGCGGTTGCCCGGGTAGTAGAGCCCGTCGAGGTAGTTCTGGATGCTGGGGTAGTCGATCACCCAGTTCTGCCGGAAGGGTCCCTTGTTCTTCCCTCCGTTGAGCAGGGCGGAGAGGTCGGCGGGGGCCATCTTGCGGAACTTCACGTCCTGGATGCCGAGGTTGTCCTTGAGCTGGTTGGCGACGGAGGTCATCCACTGCTCGTAGGTGGGGTCCGCGTTGGAGAAGTGGAGTTCGAGCGGTCCCTCGAAGCCGCCGGCGGCCTCGAAGAGCTGCTTGGCGGCCGCGGGGTCGTACGCGCAGGTCCGGCCGCAGGCGTCCGGCCGGTGGCCGGGGATCATGTCGCCGACGAGCGAGGTGGCGGGCTTGTAGACGCCGTTGTAGATGGCCTGGGTGATGCCCTTGCGGTCGATGGCCATGGAGAGGGCCTTGCGGAGGCGGGGGTCGGCGAACCGGGGGTCCTTCACGGGCAGGCCGAGGTAGTCCATGGTTCCGCTGGGCCGGACGGAGAAGCGCTCGCCGAAGAGCCGCTTGGCCTGGGCGGAGTTGGCGGCGGGGACGGTCGTCAGGACGTCGACGTTGCCGGCCTGGAGTTCGGTGAAGGCGGTCTCGCGGCTGGTGTAGATCTTGAAGTCGACGCGGTCGGCCATGGGTTCGCGCGGGCCTCGGTAGCCGGTGAACTTCGCCAGCCGGATCTCCTGGTTGCGCTCCCAGGCGCCGTCGATCCGGTAGGGGCCGTTGCCGATCGGTGCGACGTCGGCGGCGTCCGGGTTCGTCGTGGCCGCCTTGGGAAGCGGGGCGAAGGCGGGGAACGACAACAGCATGGGGAACTGTCCGAAGGGTGCCTTCAGGGTGACCTGGAGGGTCGTCTCGTCGAGCACCTTCAGGCCGGACAGGGTCCGCGCGGACGGCTTGGCGCCCTCGTCGGAGGGGTTGAGGGCCTCGTATCCCTTGATCTGGGCGAAGTAGTAGTTCGCGTCCCAGGCGTTGGGTCCGTAGGCGGCGGCGTTCCAGGCGTCGGCGAAGCTGGCCGCCGTGACCTTCTCGCCGTTGTGGAAGGTGGTGCCGGAGCGGAACTTGATGGTCCACACGATGTTGTCGGTGGTGGACCAGGAGACGGCGGCCAGCGGCTTCACGCTGCCGTCCTCGGGGTCGAGCGCGGCGGGCGGGTCGAACAGCCCCTGCAGGACCTGGAGGGAGTAGCTGCTGGTGGTACGGCCGGGAAGGAGGTGGTCGGGCTCCGTGAGCGCCACCGAGTAGGCGCCACCGGGTCTGCCCGGCGTGTTCTTCGGCTTCGTCGGCTCGTCGGAACCGCAGGCGGTCGCGGAGGCGACGAGGGTGAGGACGGCTGCTGCCGCGAGGGCGGTGGAACGGCTGGGAGTCATGGTGCGGTGTACTCATTTCAGGAATGCGGTCCGGTGGAGAACCGTCGGGGTCGGCAGGCCGGACGGCTCTTGGGGTGCGGCTGGGGCGACACGGTAGGGATCGGGACGACGGGCGGACGACCGACGTAATGTCCACGCGCGGCGGGGGAGGGTGGACATCGAGTCGTTACCGCCGCGGGTACGGCGGGACGAGCATGGAACGCGGCGCCTCGGCCATCGCCCGCTCCTTCCCGACGGCCGTGTGCGCCCGGCACGGAGGACTTCTCGCACCCGCGCACGCGGGGAGCGGCGCCGCCTGTGCGCCGCCGGCGCGTCCGCCCTCACGCGTGCGAAACAGAAGATACATACAGCGACGCCAGGCATCCAGAGTTACGTGCGTTACGCGAAGGCCGGTCTTCGCCCCTCCCCCGGCCGCACGACCCCGCCCCACGGCCCACGACGCCCGCTCCGTGCACCGCGCCCGGCCCGTCGGGCGCTCCAGCGCCCCCGTCCCCCCGTCACCTCGCCCGCGAAGGCAGCCATGACCCCGATGCGCACCACCGGTTCACCGGCCTCGTCCCCCATCCCCCGCCGCACGCTCCTCGCCGCAGCCACGGCGGCCGGCTGCGCCGCCGCGCTGGCGCCGTCACCGGCCCGGGCCGCGGCACCCCCCGCCGACCCCGTCGGGCGGCAGATGCGCGGGGTGTGGATCGCGTCCGTCGTCAACATCGACTGGCCCAGCCGCACCGGCCTCGACGCCGCCGCCCAGCGGGCGGAGTTCATCCGGCTCGCGGACGAGGCCCTCGCCCGGGGCTTCAACTCCCTTTTCGTACAGGTCCGTCCCACCGCCGACGCGTTCTGGCCCTCTCCCCTCGAACCCTGGTCCCAGTGGCTCACCGGCACGCAGGGCCGGGATCCCGGCTACGACCCGCTCGGCTTCATGGTCGAGGCGGCGCACGAGCGGGGCCTCGCGTTCCACGCCTGGTTCAACCCCTACCGCGTCTCCATGCAGGCGGACCCGAACGCTCTGGTGCCCGGGCACCCGGCGCGGGTCCATCCGGAGTGGACCGTCTCCTACGGCGGCAAGCTCTACTACGACCCCGGGGTGCCGGCCGCCCGCCGCTTCTGCCAGGAGGCCATGCTCGACGCCGTGCGACGGTACGACATCGACGGCGTGCACTTCGACGACTACTTCTATCCGTATCCGGTGGCGGGCTCCGACTTCCCCGACGACGCCACGTTCCGGACGTACGGCGCGGGCCACGCGGACAAGGCGGCCTGGCGCCGCCACAACGTGGACCTCATGGTGCGGGAGATGCGGGACGCCGTACGGGCCGTGCGCCCGGACGCACTATTCGGAATCAGCCCGTTCGGCGTCTGGCGCAACGCCACGACGGACCCGCTCGGCTCGCACACCGCGGCCTTCCAGTCGTACGACGGCCTGCACGCGGACACCCGCGGATGGGTCGAGCGCGGCTGGCTCGACTACATCGCGCCCCAGGTGTACTGGCACATCGGGTTGCCCGTGGCCGACTACGCCGTCCTGGCCCCGTGGTGGGCCGACGTCGTCCGGGGCACGGGCACGGAGCTGTGGATCGGGCAGGCGGTCTACAAGTCGGGAGCGGCGGGGCAGCCCGCTCCGTGGCAGGACGGCAGGGAGCTGACCCGCCACCTCACGCTCAACGCGACGCTCCCGGAGGTGGGAGGGGACCTCTTCTTCAGCGCCAAGGACGTCCGCGCGGACCGCGTGGGGGACTTCGCCGCCATGCGGCTCGCCCACTGGCAGCAGCCCGTCCTCGGCCCCCTGCCGGCCCGGCTCGACGGGGGCCCGCTTCCGCGACGGCCCGCCGTCGAGGTACGGCGGGACATCGGGACCGGCGAGGTCACCCTGCGCATCACCGCCGGGACCCGCGGCGGGAAGGACGTCCCGTTCCGCTACGCGGTGCACCGGTTCCCCCGCGACCCCGGCGGGCGTCCGCAAGGCGGGAACTCCTCCCTCGTGGCCGTGATTCCCGGCGGGAAGCAAGCCGTGCACGTCGAACAGGACCCGTCCGGAGACTGCTGGTACGCGGTGGCCGCCATCGACCGCGTCCAGCGTCAGGGCAGGCTCTCGCACCCCGTGACCTGACCCGCGTGCACAGCGGCGGCCGCTGCCCGCGGACGGCGGTCGCCGTGTTCCTCCCCCGCCGGCTCGGGGCGTCACGGACGATCCGGGGTCCTGGACGAACGGTCGACAGGCGCTGCCCCGTGATGGACCATGCGTCCCATGCCTCTCACCGTTCGTGATCTGCTGGCCATCCCTTCGCTCCGTCTCACCCTCGTGGCGGGCAGCACGGGTCTCGGCCGAGTGGTCGAGGCGGCGCACGCGACCGAGAACACCCGACCCGCCGCCTGGCTGGAAGGCGCCGAAGTCGTCATGACCAACGGGCTGTTGCTCACGGGCGACGAGCCCGGCTACGCGGCGTACGTGCACGACCTCAGCACCGGCAAGGCCGCCGCCCTCATCGTGGGAGTGGGCCCGGGCCTGCCCCTGCGGAGCGTTCCGGAAGCACTGAGCAGACATGCCGAGGACGCCGGGTTGCCCCTGCTCACCGCTCCGCCGACCGTCTCCTTCGCCTCCATCACCAAGGCCGTCTTCGTGGCCAGGGCGTCCGAGGAGCGACGGCTGCTGGAGCGGACCCTGCGCACCCAGCGCCGGCTGTCCTCCGCGGCCGCGTCCGGCGACGGCCTGACGGGCCTGCTGTCCTCCTGGCACCAGGCGGTCGACTCCGGTGTCGCGGTGTGCGACGCGGCGGGCCGCCTCCTCGGCGCGGCGGGGACCGACGGGCCGGAGCTGCTGGCGAACGCCGCCGCCGTGCTGGAGACCGTCGCCCTGCACGGCTTGCGGGGAAGCGGCGGCGCGGACCTGCCGTGCGGAAGGCTCGTCGTCCAGCCGCTCGGCACGACCCGGCTGCGCGGCTTCCTGGTCCTGCTCGACGCGGACTCGCCGGAGGCCCGGCTGCTGATCAGCGTCCTCGTGTCCCTGCTCTCCGTCGAGTTGGAGCGACGCCACCTGGCCGACGAGCCGCAGCGCCGCCGCCGCGCGGCCCTTCTCGCCCGGCTCTTCCATCCCGATGTCACCGCCGACCAGGCGAAGGCCCTGCTCCGGACGGCCGACGTCTCCTCGGCGTCCGTCCGCGCCGTAGCCGTGCACGCGACCGGCGAACCGGTGGACCTCGCGGCCGACCTCGCCCTGGCGGTGCCCGGAGGACTCGCGCGCGTGACCGGGGAGACGGTCGAACTGGTCGTGCCGGAGGACGTGGACACCTCAGCGGTGCTCCGCCGCTTCGCCACCGGTCTTCCCGCGGGCATAGGGCCGGCCGTCGCCCCGCAGCACGCGGCGCTCTCGCTCCGGCAGGCGATCGCCCTGCTGTCCTCCAGCACCGAGCTGGGACGGCCCGTGAGCGCCTCCGAGGCGGGTTCGGTCAGGCTCCTGATCGGCCTGGGCAGCCCCGCGACCCTCGCGGCCTTCGCCGACACCGTCCTCGCCCCGCTCGACGCCGCCGACCCGGGCGGAGAACTCACCGAGACCCTGCGGGTGTGGCTGGAGACGAACGGCTCCTGGGCGGAGACCTCGTCCCTCCTGGGCCTGCACCGGCACACCGTGCAGAACCGCATCGAGAAGGTGGCGCGGCTGACGGGGCGGCAGCAGGACCGGGCGGAGGACCGGGTCGACCTGTGGCTGGCGCTGACGGCGCGGGCTGTGGGCAGCCCCCCGGCCCACCAGCGGAAGGACGGGAACGCGCTTCCCTCAAAGGGCTAAACGGTCCAGGCCGCCGACGGACGGATCGACATGACGTCGATGTCGGGACGGGCCCGTCCGTTCCTACCGTACGCCTGCGGGCCGGTCCTCACGGCAAAGGCTCGGGGAGGTCACCCCTCGCGCGCCCCGGCCCCGCAGGAGCCGACCGAGGCCGGCAGCCACAGGAACGGAGAGGACGCCCATGACCCCTGCTTCCGCCACGACCCGTGCGGCGCGCCCGTCTCCCGGGAACATCCGCACCCCGGTCACCATGGCCCTCGCGGCCCTGCCCGCCTGGCCGCCGCTTCAGAAGGGGGCTGCCGGGAACGACGTCGCCGGCCTGCAGTTCCTGCTGCGCCAGCACGGCGGTGCCGTCACGGCCCACGCCGAGTTCGACGTCCGGACGCGCAACGCGGTGATCGCCTTTCAGCAGGACCGGGGACTTTCCGCCGACGGGATCGTCGGCCCCGCGACCTGGAGCAGGCTGGTGATCAGCATCGCTCCCGGCTCCGCGCAGCCCGACGCCGTGCGGGCCCTCCGGTTCCGGCTCCGCGGACACGGACACCGGACCGTCGCGTCCGACGGCGTCTTCGGCCAGGCGACGACGACCGCCGTGGAGGACTACAAGGCGCAGCACCGGCTGACCGGAGGATCCACGGTGGGTGCCACCACATGGCAGCACCTGCTCGGTTCGGCGCCCGGGCCGGCTGATCGCCCACACGGGCGACACCGGCAACTCCACGGGCCCGCACCCGCACTTCGGCGTCTTCCGCCAGGGTGATTCCGTCTGCCCTCAGCGGATGCCGATCGCCCTGTACGACGGTCTCGTCCCACCGTCTCCGTGGACGCTGCCGGACTCGGGCTGCACGTACTGATCCGAACCTGCCGACCCGGACCTGCCGCCCCCTGACCGGCGCCTCCCGGCCCGCCCCGCACCCCGGGTCCGGCATCCCCTGATCCGTCCTGCCCGCGCGGCCTCCGCCCGGGTGGGACCGCACCGCACCGCCCCTCACGACAAGGAGCTCCAGCATGCGCATCCGGTCCACCCTGACGGCACTGGCACTCGTCCTCGGCGCCCTCTTCGCCCCCGGCTTCGGCGCCCTCACCGCCGCGGGCGAGGCCCACGCGGTCACCAAGATCAGCCACGCCACCGCGAC
>NZ_JBHYPS010000067.1:0-27115 GCF_042746075.1 Streptomyces sp. NPDC058758
GCCGCCACCGCTTCCAGCCCGGCCAGCAGCCCGGTGCGGTCCGGGGCGAGGACCACGCTGCGGTGCTGGAACACCGTCCGAGTGGTGGCCAGGGACCAGCCGACGTCCACCGGGGACGCCCCGGCGGCGGCCTCGGAGGCGTGCAGCCGCTCGGCCTGGGCGCGGAGCGCGGCCCGGCCCGCGCCGGACAGGATCCACGGCAGGACCGCGGGCGCGGCGGGGCGCGGGCCCGCGGCCGCGGGCTGCGCCGCGGGGGCCTCGGCGACGACGACGTGGGCGTTGGTGCCGCCCATGCCGAACGAGCTGACGCCCGCGACCAGCGGCCGGTCGGGGAACGGCCAGTCGGTGAGCTCGCGCTGCACGGCGAGGCCGAGTTCGGCGAGCGGGATCGCCGGGTTCGGCGTGCGGAAGTTCAGGGTGGGCGGCAGCTGCCGGTGGTGGAGGCTGAGCAGGACCTTGATGAGTCCGGCGATGCCGGCGGCGCCTTCGAGGTGTCCGATGTTGGTCTTCACGGAGCCGACGCGCAGCGCCCGCCCGGCGTCCCGGCCCTCGCCGAACGCCCGCCCGAGCGCCGCGGCCTCGATGGGGTCGCCCACGGGAGTGCCGGTGCCGTGCAGTTCCACGTACTGCACGTCGGCGGCGGTGAGTCCGGCCCGTTCGAGCGCGGCGCGCAGCACCTGCTCCTGCGCCTCGCCGCTCGGCACGGTCAGGCCGTCGGTGGCACCGTCGTTGTTGACGGCGCTGCCGCGGATGACGCCGTAGACGCGGTCGCCGTCGGCGAGGGCGCGGCCGAGCGGCTTGAGCACGACGACACCGCTGCCCTCGCCGGGTACGAAGCCGTTGGCGCGGGCGTCGAAGGTGTACGTCACGCCGTCCGGTGACAACGCTCCGAACCGCTGCTCGGTGACGGTGTGCTCGGCGAGCAGGTTGAGGTTCACGCCGGCCGCGAGGGCGGCGGTGGACTCGCCGTGGCGGAGGCTCTCGCAGGCCAGGTGGACGGCGACGAGCGAGGAGGACTGGGCGGAGTCGACGGTCAGGCTGGGGCCGTGCAGGCCGAGCAGGTGCGAGACGCGGTTGGCGATCACACCGCGGTTGACGCCGGTCATGGTGTGCTGGGCGATCGCGTCGACGCCGTGCTGGTACAGGAGGTTGGTGTAGTCGTCGCGCAGGGTGCCGACGAAGACGGCGATGCGGCTGCCGCGGAGCGCGGCCGGCACGATGCCCGCGTCCTCCAGGGCCTCCCACGCCAGTTCCAGGACGAGCCGTTGCTGCGGGTCCATCGCGGCGGCCTCGCGCGGCGACACGGCGAAGAACGGGGCGTCGAAGTCGCCTACGGCGGACAGGAATCCACCGCGCGTGACGGCCGCCTGCGCGTCCTCTCCCCAGCGGTCGGCCGGCACGTCCGTGATGGCGCTGGTGCCGTTCTTGAGAAGGTCCCAGAACGGGGCGGGGCCGTCGGCTCCGGGAAGCCTGCATGCCATTCCGACGACGGCGATCGGCTCGTCCCGTTCGTCGTCCGTGTCGACTGCCGTCAGAGCGTGCTCACTCTTCATGAACTTCGGCTGACCTTTCACAGTGGATTCCCCAGAAGCCAGGACTTTCGATGCCGCGCCGGGCGACGAATGACGGACGGCACGGCAGTACCGCAGGGCCCGGTGGAGTCCGGGCCCCGCGGCGTCTCCCCTGCGCGGGGAAGTCGTGCCGGAAAAGGAGTTTCGACGCTACCCCGGGCCGTGCGGGCCTCACCCAATGCCCGGGAACGGGGCAGTAACCGAACTGCCCCGACGAACTACTCCGAAGCGGGAATGGCCAGCCGCTGCGAGGCCTGCTCGCGCAGAATGCCGCACACGTCGGTCAGGGCCCGCTCGAGGCGCTCGATGGACTCGTCCGTGATCAGGATCGAGGGCTCGAAACGCAGGGTGTTCACCGCGCTCGCGGTGGGGAAGGTGCGGATCGCGTGGGCGTGCAGGATGTGCCCGGCGATGACGTAGCCGAACAGCCCGGAGTGGGCCGCGTCGCGGATCACCGCGTCCTCGGCGCCGGACTGGTCCTGGAATTCGAGGCCCAGCATCAGGCCCTTGCCGCGCACTTCCTCGACCACGTCGGGGAAGGCGGCCCGCACCTTGTCGAGCATGGTCTCCAGGGCGGCGCCCCGCTCCTCGGCCTGGCGGTAGGCGCGGCCGCCGTCGGCCTCCAGGAGTTCGAGGACCTTCAGCGCCAGATGGCACGAGAAGCTGTCCTTGGCGAAGGTCGAGCTGTGCACCAGCTCGAACTGGGCGCGGTAGCGGGCGTTGCGCACCAGCATCACGGACGTCTTGGCGATGCCGCCGCCCAGGGACTTGGCGAGCGCGTAGTAGTCGCCGCGCAGGCCCAGCCGGGAGCTGGCGAGGAGGGCGCCGGTGCGGCCCATGCCGCTCTGGATCTCGTCGATGACGAGGGGGCAGTCGGCGGCCTCGGTGAGCGCCTGGATCCGCCCGGCGAACTCCGCCGACAGCGGCCGGATGCCGCCCTCGCCCTGGATGGGTTCGAGCAGGAAGGCGCAGAACACGGGGGCGGCCCGCTCGACCAGGCGCATCTCGCCGTCCTCCACGGCGAGGCCCAGGAGGGTGCCGCTTTCCTCCGCGAGGATCTCCTCCAGTACGTCGGGCCGGTCCCTCGGCACGAAGCGGGCGCGGGCGCCGAGCGCCGCGAACGGGGTCCGGTAGCCCTCGTTGTGGGTGAGCTGGACGCTGCCCGTCAGCTTGCCGTGGAAGCCGCCCTCCAGGGCGAGGAACACCGGCGGCTTCGCGGCCCGCTCCGCGTTCCTGCGGCCGATCTCGGCGGCGACGGCCTCGACCGCGGCCTCCTCGTCCCGCCGCCCGGTCCCCGGGCGCCCGATCCCCAGGCGCTCGAAGACGGCGCCCGTCACGGTCGCGGTGCCGGCGCCCGCCGCCTCGCGGGCCCGCTCGACGCCGGCGGCGATCTCCTCCAGGGCCTCGGAGAGGCGCAGGACCCGGTCCAGCTCGGCGTGCTTGAGGGCGGCCTCGATCGCCTCGGCGCCGCTGTTGGCGAACGTGGCGTAGTAGGGCTCGTCGGTGCCGGTCTCCCGGTGGACGATCCGGTTCAGCTCGGCGGCGAGGCGGTTGGCGTAGGGGTGGGAGGAGAACTGCGCGTGGATCGGCGACCGCTCGTCCAGGAGCTGGTGGGCGCGGGCCACGATCTCGGGGTGGTTGTGGCCGAATATCAGTGACCCGTATCCGCCCGCGAAGTCCAGGACGGGTGTCTCGGTGCCGTCCGCGCCCGTGCGGTAGAGCGTGTCCCCCTCGCCGCGTACGTATTCGACATCGAGCCCCGCGGTGGCCAGGAGTGCGCGCAGATGGGGCTCCGCGAGTTCGGACACGGCCGATCCTGAATTCATGTCTCGCTCCTTATCGAACGCGGAAAGGAGTGCCGGAAACGGGCCGGGCCGCGATCCCGGCACCCGGGAGTTCTCACCCCATCCTGTTCCGGCCCCTCCCCTTTTCCGGTCACGAGCAAGTCATCAGGACCACCACCGCCGGGGGTGGGCGATCGATTACCCGACGGTGGGCCTTGTGCCGTTATCCGCTGAAGGTCTGCGATCCCTCGCTGCGCGACGTCGAGAGCAGGAATTCCACCAGTTGCTCATTGGTGATCCGTTCGGGCCGGTCCAGGGTGACCGTGGTGGTGTGGCTCTTGCCGCCGGCCCAGGACGGCCTGCGGGCGAGGAGTTCCGGCCCCGCGCAGGCGACCACGAACAGCGGACCCGCGCCGGTCGACTCGGTCAGTCCCTCGATGGCGTCCAGGGCCATGTCGGGGGCGAGGTGCAGATCGTCGACGCACAGCACGACGGGCCGCCGCTGCGCCGCCTGCTGGACGAACTCCACCCAGGCGTCGAGGACTTCCCTCGGACACATCTCGCCGTAGTGCACCTCGACGCCCGCGGTGGCGGCGAGCGGCCGCAGCCTGCCGAGGCGTAACCGGGCCGTCACCTCCGACGGGTAGAGGGTGCGCACCTCGCGCTCCAGCGCGGCCTGCGCCGTCGCCTCGTCGTCGCCCGGCCGGATGCCGCAGTACGCCGACAGCAGGCGGCCCGCGATCGTGAGCGGGAGGTCGTCGGACTCCCTGGGCGCGCGTGCGGTCAGGACGAGCGGCGGGCTGGGCTGTTCGGCGACCCACCGTTCGAACATGCCGAGCAGCCTGCTCTTGCCGGTGCCCTTCTCGCCGAGGACGGTGACGAGGTGGGGCACGGCGCGGCGCAGGGAGCGCTTCATCAGGCCGTGCAGCACCTCCAGTTCGACGCCCCGCTCGGCGTCGTCGGCGGTGGCGGCACCGGTGGAGCGCTCGCCCAGCGCCGCCCAGCCCGCGGGCGCGGTGTCGCTGCGGTGGTAGACGACGGCGTGCTCGCTCGCCCGGCGCACCGCGTCGGTGACCCGCACCTCCCCCGCGGGCACGCCGCAGAGCAGCGACTGGGACTCGTCGAGCACGGCGCCGATCACGGCCGGCGCCTGCCCCTGCCTCCGGCTGCGCAGCAGCACCTCGCCCTTGGTGACCGCGGCGTGCACGGTCGACTGGGCGTGGTCGGACCCGTCGGAGACGTCGAGTACGTCGCGGATGGCGAGGGCCGCGAGCACGGCCTGCCGCGCGCTGTCCCCGCCGGAGCCCTCGAGTCCGAAGAGGGCGACGGTCACCGAGCCGATGGACGCGGTGACGGTGCCGCCGAACTGCTCGATCTGCTCCCTGACGAGCAGGCCGGCGCCGTCGAGGAGGTCGTCGAGTTCCTGGTCCGCGCCGCTGCCGAGGGAGGGTGAGATCTGGATGCGTACGGAGACGACGCTGACCTCGCGGCGATCGCTGCCGCCCCGCCGGTTCGCCGGCTCCCCCGGCTTCCTCGTACCCGCCCCGGCCCGCGCACGCGTCTCCCCGCCCGCCCGCGCGTCGGACGGGGATACGGCCGGGACGACGGCCCTCTCGGGCGCCGCGGCCACCGTCAGCCGCTCCCGCGTGCCGGCGCCGTCCGCGGCGGCCGGGAAGTCGAGGGACGGCGCGCGGTCCAGGGTCAGCGCCGAGTCCTGGGTGAGGATCCGCTGCTGGAGGTCCTGGAGGGCGCGTCCGGGCTCCAGGCCCAGGTTCTCCACGAGCACGGCGCGCACGCGGCTGTAGACGGTGAGCGCGTCCGCCTGCCGGCCGCACCGGTACAGGGCCAGCATCAGCTGTCCGCAGGAGCGCTCCCTGAGCGGCTCGGCGCGCACCATGGTCTCCAGGTCGGCGAGGACCTCGTGGTGGCGGCTGCAGGCGAGCTGGGCCTCGAAGTAGTCCTCCCTGACGTCGAGCCGGGAGTTCTCCACGGCGGCCAGTTCCGGCCACTCGACGCCCTTCTCGACCAGGTCGGCCAGGGCGGGGCCGCGCCACAGCGCCAGCGCGTCGCGCAGCAGCACGGCCGCCGCCTCCGGGGAGCCCTTGGACAGGTGGTCGCGGCCCTGGCCGACCCAGGTCTGGAACAGGTGGAGGTCGACGCGCTCGGGGTCGACCCGCAACATGTAGCCGGGCGGCTGGGTCAGCAGGGCGGTGCCGGTCGGGTGGCCCGCGTCGTGCCCGGACGTCAGCACTCCGCGCAGCCCGTACACCGCGTTCTGCAGGATCTTCCGCGCCGTCACCGGGGCGTCGTCCACCCTCCACAGGGCGTTCAGGAGCTGGCTCGTGGCCACCACCTTGTTCGCCTGGAGGAGCAGGAACCCGAGCGTCGCACGCTGCTTGGTGCCGCCGATTCCCACCACCCTGTCGTCGTCGACCACTTCCATCGGCCCCAGCAATCGGAACTGCATCGACTCCCCCATTTCGCCAACCCTCCCTGTCCGCCCCTCGGCGACCTGTCGGACGGTGCCGTCGCATGACACGGATTCGCCGGGATCCGGTCACCAGAGTGCAAGACGGCGGCCCAAGCCCCCCCGAATTTCGGACAGGGCGTTCAGAGTGCGGACAAGGAGGCGGTCCCCGGCCGGCGGTGGCCCGGGGTCCGCCCGGCGACGCTCACGGCCCCGCGGGTCAATGCGATGGCGGTGAGCAGGATGCCGTGCCGCACGATCCAGGCGCCGTGGAATCCGGAGATCCGGCTGCCGCCGATCTCGGGTGCCGTCACGAGCAGCCGGGCGTGGAAGGTGCCGTGGTCGGGGTCGACGGTGACGATGGCCTGATCGAAGTCGAGCGGGCGCCCCGTGAGGGGGAACCAGGCTTTGTAGACGCTCTCCTTCACGCTGAACACCAGGCGGTCCCAGGCCACTTCGGGCCGGTGCGACCGCAGCGCGGCGAGCCGGGCCCGCTCCTCGGGGACGGTCACCAGGTCGCGGGTGCCGCTGTTCCTGATCGGCCGGTTGGGCTCGGCGTCGATCCCGATCGTCGCGATCTCTCCGGCGTACGCCACCGCCGCGGCCCGGTACCCCTCGCAGTGGGTCATGCTGCCGACCACCCCGGCCGGCCAGATCGGCGCGCCGCGCTCGCCGGGCAGGATCGGCGCGGGCCCGACCCTCAGCTCCGCGAGGGCCTTGCGGGCACAGGTGCGTACGGTGGTGAACTCCCGGCGGCGCCGCTCCGCGGAGCCCGCCACCACCCGCTCCTCGGCCGCGTGGAGACCGGGCCCTCCGATGTCGTCGTGGTAGGCCTCGGCGACCGCCATGGGCGGTGCGAGCAGCTGCTCGATCATCTGTGTCCTCCGAGTCGTCGCGTACTGAGGGGGGCGGGAGACGTACTGAGGTCGGGAGACGTACTGGGGTCGGGAGACGTACTGGGGTCGGGAGACGTACTGGGATCGGGGACGCCCCGTGGCCGGGGACGTGCCGGAGTCGGGGACGTCCCGGGCTCGGGGGGCGTCCTGAGGGAGTCGGGGACGTTCCGGGCTCGGGGACGTCCTGAGGGAGTCGGGGATTCGAGGGGCGGTCAGGCGGTGGCGGGTGGCGTGCCGGCCCCGGCGAGGATGCGCACGGGCACGTGGGGGACGCCGGGGCACCGCCGCCATTCGCGCGGGTAGCCCAGGGACACCTCCCGGTGCGGCACTCCGTCGTGGTGGGTGAGTCGGGGGATGTGGAGGTGGCCGTAGACCACCTCGGCGGCGCGGAAGCGGCGTGGCCAGTCGGCGGTGGCGGTGGTGCCGCACCACTGGGCGAACTCGGGGTGGCGCAGGACCCGCGTGGGTTCGCGGACCAGCGGGAAGTGGTTGACCAGGACCGTGGGCAGCTCGTCGGGGACCTCGGCGAGGCGCGCCTCCGTGTGGGCGACACGGGCGGCGCACCAGGCCTCGCGGCTCGGGTAGGGGTCGGGGTGCAGCAGGAACTCGTCCGTGCACACGATGCCCGCCTCCTCGGCGAGGTGCAGGCTCTCGCGCACGGTGCGGGCGCCGGGCACGCGGAAGGAGTAGTCGTAGAGGACGAACAGCGGGGCGACGGCGACCGGGCCGCCCTCGCCCTCCCACACGGCGAAGGGGTCCTCGGGGGTGAGGACGCCCAGCTCGCGGCAGATCCCCACCAGATGCTCGTAGCGGCGGACGCCGCGCAGTCGCACGGGGTCGTCCGGCGGGGTCCACAGCTCGTGGTTGCCGGGCGCCCACACGACGCGCGCGAACCGTTCGCTCAGCAGGCCGAGGGCCCACTCCACGTCGGAGACGAACTCGCCGACGTCGCCGGCGACGATCAGCCAGTCGTCGTGACGGGGCCGCAGCCCCTCGACGAGGGCGCGGTTCTCCGCGTGGCGCACATGGAGATCGCTCACGGCGAGCAGGCTGCCGTGGCGCTTTTCGGTACTCAACTCGGTTACGGGACGGGGGAGATGGAGGTGGCCCCGGCCGACGCCGCGGCGCCCTCCAGGGCCTCGGTCACGGCCCGGGCGATCGCGGTCAGGTGCGCGTCGAGGTAGAAGTGCCCGCCGGCGAAGACGTCGACCGTGGTGCGCGCGGCGGTGAAGTCGCGCCAGGCGGAGGCCTCGGCGACGGTCACCACCGGGTCGCTGTCCCCGACGAGGACGCCGAAGGGCACGTCGAGCGGCTCGCCCGGAAGCCACTCGTACGCGCCGATCGCCCGGTAGTCGGCGCGCAGTGCCGGCATCACCATGTCCCGCAGTTCCTCGTCGTCGAGGACCGCCGGGTCGGTGCCGCCGAGCCGTCGCACCTCGGCGAGGACGGCGGCGTCGGTGTCCATCCGGTCGCGCGGGTCGGGCGCGGGCTTCGGGGCTCCCCTGCCGGACAGGAACAGGTGCAGGAGCCCGGGGACCTTCCGGTCTCTCAGGCGGCGGGCGGTCTCGTAGGCGAGCACCGCGCCCATGCTGTGTCCGAAGAACGCGTACGGGCCCCGGACCTCGCGCTCGATCTCGGCGGCGAGGGCGTCGGCCAGCTCGCCGATGTCGGCGATCGGCCGCTCCCGTCTGCGGTCCTGCCGGCCCGGGTACTGCACGGCGAGGACGTCGATGCCGGGTGCGAGCGCGCGGGACATCGGCACGTAGGTGCTCGCCGCACCGCCCGCGTGCGGGAAGCACACCAGGGTGGGGCGCTCCGCGGAGCGGGGATTCCCGTGGAGAGAAGCGAATTCGCGCAGCCACTCGCCGTCCACGCCAAGCCCCCGATTCCTCAGCTGTTCGTGCCCCCTTCGGACCCGATACGTCCCCATGATCCGGTTCACCGCTCAACCGTCGGCCAAATCCCGCACAAACGGCCTGCTCAGCGCGGAACCGGGGCCGGACGGGCCCGCGCGGCGGAAGAAGCCGGCCACGCGACTGTCAACCACTCGTTGACACCGGAGGTGTGTCAACCTAAGGTTGCCTCATGACGCATCCCGTGGTTCCGCAGATCAGCATCCGTCTCGACGAACTCATCGACGCGATCAAGAAGGTCCACCCGGACACGCTGGACCAGCTCTCCGGCGCGGTCATCGCGGCGGACTACCTCGGCGAGGTCGCCGACCACCTCATCGGCCACTTCGTCGACCAGGCCCGCCGCTCCGGCGCCTCCTGGACCGACATCGGTCGCAGCATGGGCGTCACCCGCCAGGCCGCCCAGAAGCGCTTCGTGCCCAAGGAGCCCGACACCGAGAAGATGGACCCGAACGCCGGGTTCGCCCGCTTCACCCCGCGCGCCCGCGCCGTCGTCGTCGCCGCGCAGAACGAGGCGATCGCCGCGCGGAACACGGAGACCGTCCCCGGACACCTCGCGCTCGGACTGCTCGCGGAGCCCGAGGGGCTCGCCGTCCTGTGGATCACCTCGCAGGGCGTCACCGCCGAGCAGCTGCGCGAGGCCGTCACGCCGACGCTGCCGCCGGCCGCCGAGGGGGAGCTTCCGGCGCTCCTCCCGTACGACGCGGCGGCGAAGAAGGTGCTCGAACTGACCTTCCGCGAGGCGCTGCGCCTCGGGCACAACTACGTCGGCACCGAGCACATCCTCCTCGCCCTCCTGGAGCACGAGGACGGCACGGGCGTGCTGAGCGGCCTCGGCCTGGAGAAGGCGGTGGCGGAGCGGCAGCTCTCCGAGCTCGTCGCCTCCGCGACCGTCTTCGACGGCCCCTCCGAGGACTGAATCCCTCAGGCGGTACGGGCGCGGCGCGAGACCACCGCGCGCAGCACCCGGCCGCCCTCGGTGGACAGCTCGCGGGCCCGGCGCAGTCCGGTCGGGCCGTGGGCGACCGCGTCGAGGACGGCCAGCTGGCGGCGGAGCTCTCCGGCGTGCAGCGGGCCGTCCTCGCCGAGGTCGTACAGGCGGTGGACGGTGAGCGCCACGGTCGAGCACCGCTCGGCCCAGGCGCGCAGGGGCTCCTCGGACCAGGCGGCGGGCACCCCGTCGAGCAGCGCGCGCACCAGGGCGACGAGCCCGCCGTCGTCGACCGCCCCGCCGCCGGCGTCGTCCAGCTCGACCCGCGCCTTGGCCACGGCCTCGGCCCAGGCCCCGCCGTCCCCGCGCGCCACCGCGGCCCACACCGGACGCAGCACCTCGGTGCGGTCGGGCGCGAGCAGCGGCAGGCACCGGTCCAGGCAGGCGAGCCCCGCCGCGGCGAGGCCGCGCGCGTCGGCCCCGCCGATCCGTTCCAGCAGACTCCGGCCCGTACTCGACGTCATGGACGCCTCCTCGCCACCCGATGCGGACGCTCTACGTCCACTTCTGCGCCGACAGGCGCTTTCTCGTCACTAGGCGGCCGAAAGCATGCCAGTGGCCTTGGCGTGCTGCATAGAGGTCAGACGGCGGACGAACAGGATGGCGAGGACGGCGGCGACGATCGTGAGCAGATAGCCCGCGAGGGACCAGGCCGCCGCGGTGGCCAGCGCGTCCGTCGTCTCGGCCCGCCCGTACAGCCGGGTCGCCACCCGGTCCACGATGTCGCCCACCACGAAGAAGGTCCACCAGCAGTTGAGGAGGGTCAGCTCCCCGGGGCCGTCCGCGGCGGACGGGTCCCGGCGGCTCGCCCGCCAGACGTCCACGGCGATCTGCCGCGGGATCCAGAGGTTGGCGATCGGGATGAACCAGGAGCCGATGGCCCAGCCCGCCGTACGGCTCTGCCGGTCGAAGGCCCAGACGTTCGCGTTCAGGCGGACCCGGTAAAACCAGATGACGAAGAGGACGACGGTCGCCAGGTAGACGACGAGGTCGCCGACGCCCAGCTGGACCAGGCTCGCGTCGGCGAAGAGGCTCGTGGGACCGCCGGGGTCGGCGAGCGTCATCACCTCCGAGACGCCCAGCAGCAGGTCGAAGAGGACGTTGAGACCCAGCAGGGTGACGACGGCCGTCGCCAGGCCTTGCGGATTGCGCAGCATGAGAGTTCCCCCCAGGAACGTGTCAACGAGACGCCCCTCCCCCAAGGGGCTGCGCGAACCTACGCCAGGCGGAACCGTCCCGTCCAGGGAAAACCGCAGCTCAGCCGCGCACCTTCGTCGCCAGCGCGCGGAAGTCGGCCCAGCTCTGCGCGGGTTTGCGGGGGTCCCACACCTTCTGGGAGAGGGCGGCGAGCGGGAGCCGGATGCCGGCGGCGACCTGGTCCTGGGTCTGGGCGTTCGCGAGGTCGCACCAGACGGCGAACCGGGCGCCCCTGATCTGCGCGTCGTAGCGGGCCGGGACCGGGGCGGTGCCGCGGACGACCAGCGGGGTCCACTGCTCGTAGATGCGGCGGCCGGTCGGGTAGGCGAAGTCGTTGGGCTCGCCGAGCACGTAGTAGAGGTACTCGTCGTTGAGGTTGACCAGCCGGCGGCCCGCCTGGAGGTACGGGAGCGGGGGCCTGGCGCCGTACTCCTTGCCCGTCCAGTACTCGACCTCGAGGTCCTTCGCCGCGCCCACCACGCCGCCGGCGAAGAAGCCGTCGTTCCACGCCTTGAGGGTCTTGCCGGTGGGCCGGACGGTGGCGGCGCGGTCGTTGAGCCAGGCGGTGGCCAGGTCCTGGACGCGGCCGGAGGGGCCGTACGCCTCCCGCGCCGCCTTCGCGAGCTGCGGATAGCTGGCCTCCGGGTCCTTCGCCATCAGGGCCACGTACTCGTCGGCGCCCAGGTGCCAGTAGGCGCCGGGGAAGAGGGCCGCGTACTCGCGCAGCAGGTCGTCGACGATCCGGGCGGCGTCCGGGTCGGAGATGTCGACGGCCCCGCGCGGGGTGCGGCCGCTGACGCTCACCAGCTGGAGGTCGGGGTGGGCGTCGATGACCGCTCCGAGGTGGCCGGGCGAGTCGATCTCGGGGACGACGGTGACGTGCCGGCTCGCCGCGAGCGCGAGGATCCGGCGGACCTCCGCCTTGGTGAGGTGCTGCTTCGAGACGATCTCGGGGTGCGAGTCGGACTCGATCCGGAAGCCCTGGTCGTCGGAGAAGTGCAGCCCCAGCTGGTTGAGCTTGAGGTCGCCCATCTCCCGGATGCGGTCCTCCAGCCAGGCGGCGGTGAAGTGCTTGCGGGCGATGTCGACGTTGAGCCCGCGCTGCGGCTTGGCCGGCCGGTCGGTGACGGTGCCCTCGGGCATCGCCCCGCTCGCCTTCACCGACTGCTTGAGGGTGCGGGTGCCGTAGAAGACGCCGGCCTCGTCGGGTCCGGCGATCCGGACCCGGCCGTCCTTCACGGCGAGCGTGTACGACTCGGCGGCGCCCTTCCCGCCGAGCGCCAGCTCGACGTCGCCGGGGCCGGCGGCGGCCTCGCCGCGGTAGCGCAGGCCCAGCTCGCCGGCGAGCAGCCGGCCCTCGTCGGCGAGGCCCGCGCTGTTCGCGCCGAGGACGACCCCGGCGCCCGGTCCGGGCTTCCAGCCGGGGCCGCGGGCCGGCTCGTGGGAGCGGACGGCGGGGACGGTGCGGGGCGCGGTGGAGAGCGGGTACGTCCGGGTCGGCGTGGGACTCGGGGGCGGGGGCGGGGTCGGCGTCGGGGACGGCTTCGCGGCCGAGGTCGTCGCCGCCGGGCCCGTGCCGGAGGGGGCGGGGGGCGGGGAGTCCGTGCCGGAGGGCGAGCCGTTCGAGCAGGCCGCCACGGTGGTCAGGGCCACCGCGGCCGCCAGGAGTGCCGGGCCGCGCAGGGGGCCCCGAGGGGAGTGCCGCATCCCTCGCATCCTCCCGCACCCCGGACGGACCGGCCAGTCGTCCGCGCGCGGGTCCTCACCCGGAAGAACGGAACCTTCACGTCCATCACACGTCCCCAAACTCTCCCTTCCGGGTGAAATTCGCGCACTCGTCGGACACTTCCCCCGTCCCGTCGATAACGTTGCGTCACGCCCACCCCACTCGTCCCGCCGTCCCGGAGCCCACGCTGACCAGCGACACCCACGCCCCCTGCCGCAAGCCGGGCCCGGCGGACGCGCCTGCCATACCCGCCCAGAAGACCTCCGGCGCCCCGCACGGCCTGCCGGCGTTCAACACGGCGGCCCCCGGCCGGGCCGTGGAGCTGCTGCTCGCCTGCTGCCGCAGCCGCCGCTGGGCCGAGCGGATCGCCGCCCACCGGCCCTACCCCACGGTGGACGCCCTGCTGGCCGCCGCCGAGGAGGCCGGGTACGACCTGACCGGCACCGATCTCGACGAGGCGCTGGCCGCCGAGTCCTCCGCTCCGCCCCACCCGGACGCGCCGCCGGCCGCCCGGACCGCGCTGCGCGCCGCCCACGCCGCGTACGAGAGCCGCTTCGGCCACGCGTTCGTCATCAGCCTGGACGGGGTGCGGCCGGGCGAGCGGCTCGACGCCGTCCTGGCCGGAATCCGGTCACGTCTCGGCAACGAACCGGAGGAGGAGCGCGCCGTGGCGGCCGACGAACTGCGCCGGCTGACCCGCTCCCGGCTCGCCTTCGCGCTCGCCGGAGGGCTCACTTCCACCCCGGGGAACCTGTGATTCTTCCCGTAATGGGCCGAAATCGCCTCGGACGATAGCCCGTCCGTGCCTGTTTGATCACACTGGAGGACCCCGCGCGAGCGAACCGACGAGTCGTCGCTACGATGACCGGGGCCGGTGGACCGTACCCGGCCGGGTCTGACCGACAGAGAAGCCGGCCGGCCCTGATCCCCGCTCCCGGAGGGTTTTTCCGTGCCGGCTGGAACGCTGTACCGCGGCCGGGAAGGAATGTGGTCCTGGGTGGCTCATCGAGTCACCGGCGTCCTCATCTTCTTCTTCCTGTTCGTACACGTGCTGGACACCGCTCTCGTCCGCGTCTCCCCCGAGGCGTACGACGAGGTCGTCGCGACCTACAAGACGCCGATCGTCGCTCTGCTGGAGTACGGCCTGGTCGCCGCCATCCTCTTCCACGCGCTGAACGGCCTCCGGGTCATCGCCGTGGACTTCTGGTCCAAGGGCCCGCGCTACCAGAAGCAGATGCTCTGGACCGTCGTGGGCATCTGGGTCGTGCTGATGGCGGGCTCGCTGTACCCCGTCCTCGGCCACGCCGCACGTGAACTGTTCGGGAGCTGACGCCAGACCATGTCTGCAAACAACTCAGTCGCTGACACCTCCTCCGCGATCGGCCCCGTCGAAGGCGCCGTCTACGACGTGGACAACCCCGCCCCGTACATCGAGGCGCCCCGCAAGCGCACGGGCAAGACCCCGCGCGCGACCCGCGGCAACTTCGAGATGGCCGCCTGGCTCTTCATGCGCCTGTCGGGCGTCGTCCTCGTGGTCCTCGTCCTCGGCCACCTGCTGATCCAGCTCTTCCTGGACGGCGGCGTCTCCAAGATCGGCTTCGCCTTCGTGGCCGGCCGCTGGGCGTCCCCGTTCTGGCAGGTCTGGGACCTGCTGATGCTGTGGCTCGCCATGCTGCACGGCGCCAACGGCCTCCGTACCGTCATCAACGACTACGCGGAGCGCCCCAACACGCGCCTGTGGCTCAAGGGCCTGCTGTACACCGCCACGGTGTTCACCATCCTCCTGGGCACGCTGGTGATCTTCACCTTCGACCCGAACATCCGCTAGGCACGGGGCTGAGGTAACCACGCCATGAAGATCCACAAGTACGACACCGTCATCGTCGGCGCCGGCGGCGCCGGCATGCGCGCCGCCATCGAGGCGACCAAGCGCAGCCGCACCGCCGTGCTGACGAAGCTCTACCCGACCCGCTCCCACACGGGCGCCGCGCAGGGCGGCATGGCCGCCGCGCTGGCGAACGTGGAGGAGGACAACTGGGAGTGGCACACCTTCGACACGGTCAAGGGCGGTGACTACCTGGTCGACCAGGACGCCGCCGAGATCCTGGCGAAGGAGGCCATCGACGCCGTCCTCGACCTGGAGAAGATGGGCCTGCCGTTCGGCCGCACGCCCAACGGCGACATCGACCAGCGCCGGTTCGGCGGTCACTCCCGCAACCACGGCGAGGCCCCGGTCCGCCGCGCCTGCTACTCGGGCGACCGCACCGGCCACATGATCCTCCAGACGCTGTACCAGAACTGCATCAAGGAGGGCGTGGAGTTCTTCAACGAGTTCTACGTCCTGGACCAGCTCATCGTCGAGGTCGACGGCGTCAAGAAGTCCGCCGGCGTCGTCGCGTACGAGCTGGCCACCGGCGAGATCCACATCTTCCAGGCGAAGGCGGTCGTCTACGCCTCCGGCGGCACCGGCAAGTTCTTCAAGGTGACGTCGAACGCCCACACCCTGACCGGTGACGGCCAGGCCGCCTGCTACCGCCGCGGCCTGCCCCTGGAGGACATGGAGTTCTTCCAGTTCCACCCGACGGGCATCTGGCGCATGGGCATCCTGCTCACGGAGGGCGCCCGCGGCGAGGGCGGCATCCTCCGCAACAAGGACGGCGAGCGCTTCATGGAGAAGTACGCGCCGGTCATGAAGGACCTCGCGTCCCGTGACGTCGTCTCCCGCTCCATCTACACGGAGATCCGCGAGGGCCGCGGCTGCGGTCCCGAGGGCGACCACGTCTACCTGGACCTGACGCACCTCCCGCCGGAGCAGCTCGACGCCAAGCTCCCGGACATCACCGAGTTCGCCCGTACGTACCTCGGCATCGAGCCGTACACGGACCCGATCCCGATCCAGCCCACCGCGCACTACGCCATGGGCGGCATCCCGACCAACGTCGAGGGTGAGGTCCTGTCGGACAACACCACCGTCGTCCCGGGCCTGTACGCGGCCGGCGAGGTCGCCTGCGTGTCGGTGCACGGCGCCAACCGCCTCGGCACCAACTCGCTGCTCGACATCAACGTCTTCGGGCGCCGCGCGGGCATCGCCGCCGCCGAGTACTCCCACAAGCACGACTACGTCGAGCTGCCGGAGAACCCGGAGGCGATGGTCGTCGCGCAGATCGAGAACCTGCGCAACTCCACGGGCACCGAGCGGGTCGCCGACCTGCGCCGCGAGCTCCAGGAGACGATGGACGCCAACGTGATGGTGTTCCGCACGGAGCAGACCATCAAGACGGCCGTCGAGAAGATCGCCGAGCTGCGCGAGCGCTACAAGAACGTGTCCATCCAGGACAAGGGCAAGCGCTTCAACACCGACCTCCTGGAGGCCATCGAGCTGGGCAACCTGCTCGAACTGGCCGAGGTCATGGCCGTCTCGGCCCTGGCGCGCAAGGAGTCCCGCGGCGGTCACTACCGCGAGGACTACCCGAACCGCGACGACGTCAACTTCATGCGCCACACGATGGCGTACCGCGAGGTCGGCGAGGACGGCTCCGAGACCGTGCGTCTCGACTACAAGCCGGTCGTCACGACCCGCTACCAGCCGATGGAGCGTAAGTACTGATGGCCACCCCCGTTCTGGACAAGGTCGAGGCGGAGTCCGCCGCCTCCCCGTACATCACGGTCACCTTCCGGATCCGCCGCTTCAACCCCGAGGTCTCGGACGCGGTGGTCTGGGAGGACTTCCAGGTCGAGATCGACCCGAAGGAGCGCGTGCTCGACGGTCTCCACAAGATCAAGTGGGACCTGGACGGCACGCTGACCTTCCGCCGCTCCTGCGCGCACGGCATCTGCGGCTCGGACGCGATGCGGATCAACGGCAAGAACAGGCTCGCCTGCAAGACGCTGATCAAGGACATCAACCCCGAGAAGCCGATCACCGTCGAGCCCATCAAGGGCCTCACGGTGCTGAAGGACCTCGTGGTCGACATGGAGCCCTTCTTCCAGGCGTACCGCGACGTCATGCCCTTCCTCATCACCAAGGGGAACGAGCCGACCCGCGAGCGCAAGCAGTCCCCCGAGGACCGCGAGCGCTTCGACGACACCACCAAGTGCATCCTGTGCGCCGCGTGCACGTCGTCCTGCCCGGTCTTCTGGAACGACGGCCAGTACTTCGGTCCGGCCGCGATCGTCAACGCGCACCGCTTCATCTTCGACTCGCGCGACGAGGGCGGCGAGCAGCGCCTGGAGATCCTGAACGACAAGGACGGCGTGTGGCGCTGCCGCACCACGTTCAACTGCACGGACGCCTGCCCGCGTGGCATCGAGATCACCAAGGCGATCCAGGAAGTGAAGCGCGCGCTGATCACGCGTCGCTTCTGACCCCTTCGCAGTGCCGCGGAAGGCCCCGCCTCCCCACTCCGGGAGGCGGGGCCTTCCCGTGTCCGGCGCCCGCGGGGGCGTCAGCCGCCGACCAGGGGGACCAGCTTGAGGAAGACGACCTCGGTGGCCGGGCCGACCGTGACGGTCTCGTCCGGGTCCTCGATCTGGCGGTCGCCGACCAGGACCAGGAAGCCGCCCCGGGCGAAGGCGTCCAGGGCGCGGGCGAGCGCGGCCTCGGAGCCGTCCGGGCCGGTCTCCCGGGCGACCCGGCGGGCGATCAGCTCGCGCAGCGGCAGGCGCTCCTCGGGGACGGCGAGGGGCGCGGAGGCGGTGCGGGCGCCGAGGGTCGTCTCGTCGACGAAGGTGACTGTTCCCATGGGCGCCGAGCGTAGGGCCCGGCACCGACAGCGGGTCAGTGCCAGTGCGGGGCGGCCGGGTCCTCCTCGGCGGCGAGCATGACGCGGCGGAGCAGGTCGTTGAGGAGGGTGCGCTCGGCGGGGGTGAGGACGCCCAGGAGGCGCTCCTCCTCGTGGCCGAGGACGTCCATGGCGCCGAGCCAGGTGGTGCGGCCGGCGTCGGTGAGCTCGACGACGACCCGGCGGCGGTCGGTGGTGGAGGGGGTGCGCCGGATCAGGCCGCGCTTCTCCAGGGCGTCGAGCCGGCCGGTGACCGAGGCGGGGGCCAGGTCGAGGTCCTGGGCCAGTTCGGAGGGGGCGGCCGAGCCGCCGCGGCCGGCCAGCTTGTGCAGGGTGTCGAACTCGTGGCGTTCGAGGTCGAAGTCGACGAGGGACTGCTCGCGGACCCGGCGCAGGTGGACGGAGAGCTTCTTCATCCGGGTGACCGCGCCTTCGACGACGGGGTCGAGCTCGGGCAGGACGGGCTGCCAGCGGGCCACGTGGCCGTCGGTCCAGTCCTGCTCCTGGGGCGCTGCGGGGTCCGGCTGGTTCATGGGGTGATCGTACGTGCGGGGGGCCGGCCCGCCCCGGATCGATATTTCGTTGCCGAATTATTCGGCACCGAAATACCCTGCCGTCATGTCCCCTGCCGCCACCGCTCCGCCCGCCCTCCGCCACCCGCTGCGCACCCGGCCCTTCCGGCTGCTCTTCACCGGGCGGGTGCTCTCGCTCACCGGCGACGCCGTCATCCCCGCCGCGCTCGCCCTCGCCGTCCTGGAGGCCACCGGCTCCACCGCGGCGCTCGCGCTCGTGCTCGCGTGCGCGATGGCGCCGAAACTGGTGCTGCTCCCGGTCGGCGGCGTACTCGCCGACCGCTTCGACGCCCGGACCATCGCCCTCGCCATGGACCTCGTCCGCTGCGCCGCCCAGCTCCTCGTCGGGGTCCAGCTCCTCGGCGGCAGCCCCACCCTGTGGCTGATCGCCGCCGCCTCGGCCGCCGGCGGCGCCGCCGGCGCCTTCGCCGTGCCGACCGCCTCCCCGCTGGTGAAGGGGACCGTGGCCCCGGGGGTCCTGGACCGGGCCAACGCCGCCATGGGGGTCGCGGCCGGCGCCACGCGCGTGGCCGGGCCCGCGCTCGCCGGCGCCCTCGTCCTCACCGTCGGCCCCGGCTGGGCCTTCGTCCTCGACGCCGCCTCCTTCGCGGTCAGCGCCGCTCTCCTCGCCGCGCTCCGGGTCGAGCGGGTGCCGGTCCCCCGCCGGTCCTTCGTCGCCGACCTGCGCGAGGGCTGGCGGGAGGTCAGGTCCCGCGACTGGTACTGGACCAGCCTCGTCGCGCACAGCGCCTGGAACGGCGCCGCGGCCGTCCTGACGACCCTCGGCCCGGCGATCGCCGTCGACCGGCTGGGCGGCGCGGGCACCTGGGTGCTGCTGCTCCAGACCGGCGCGGTGGGGCTGCTCGCCGGCTCGCTCCTCGCCGACCGGCTGAAGCCCTCCCGGCCCGTCCTCACCGCCAACCTGGCCCTGGCGAGCTACGCGCTGCCGCTGCTGCTGCTCGCCGCCGGGGCGCCCGCCTGGGCCGTCATCGGCGCCTACGGGCTGGCGCAGGCGGGACTCGGCTTCCTCTCGCCCGTCTGGGACACGGTCGTCCAGCGCGCGGTGCCCGAGCAGGTGCTGGCCCGGGTGGTCTCGTACGACTGGCTCCTCTCGCTCGCCGCGATGCCGGTCGGCTACACGCTGGCGCCGCTCGCCGCCGGCGCCTGGGGGCCGGAGGTCCCGCTGGTCGCGGCGGCCGTCCTGGTCGGCGGCTGCTGCCTGGCGACGGCGCTGGTGCCGGGGGTGCGCAGGGTGCGGTGAGGCGTTGTCGGTGGGTGGCCCTACCGTGTCCGGCATGGTGGGGATCACGGGCCCGGGGGCCGGGGCGGACGGGACGGTGGCACGCGCGACGGCCGAGGGGCCGGACGCGCTGCGGGAGTTGCTGGGCGCGCTGGAGGGGGCGGAGCTGCGGGAGGCCGCGCTGGCCCTGCACCTGCGCGCGTGCCGGAGGAGCGACGAGAAGGGGGTGGCGGCCTCGCTCGCCGCCCTCGCGGGCCGGGACCTGGGCTGGTCGGCCGACGAGGCGGACCTGCTGCTGTCCCGGCTCCTGGACGGCGAGGCGGGCCGCTCCGCGTACGAGATCCAGGGGAGGTTCACCCTCCTGGTGCCGCTCGTGGTCGCGGCCTGCGAGCAGGCGGGGGACTTCTCCCGCACCCACGTCCGGGCCCTGGGCCGCCTCGGCGAGTACGCGCGCGGCCCCGCCCCGGCCGAGATCGGCCCGCTCCGCGAGCGGCTGAACGCCCTGGCGCGGCGCGAGGTGCGGGTCGTGCCCGGTCTGCTGCCCCGGCAGGTCCTGGACGGGTTCGACGCGTACGGCCCCGCGATGCGGGCCTCGCACCCGGAGCTGCTGGCGGGCGCCGGGGTGGCGTCGTTCCTGGCGCACTGCGCGCTGCTCGACAAGCCGCGCGCCACCCGGTCCTGGCGGAAGGAGGCCGCCTCGCGGCTGGACGCGGCGGAGCGCGGCGCGGAGGTGGTGCGGCGGCTGCTCGAGGGGATCACCGCGCAGGACGCGCACCGGGTGGGCGATCCGGACTTCGTGGGGATGGGGATCCCGACCCTGGCGAGCGCCGCCAACACCTCGCTCCTCCGCGGCCTGTTGTGGGCCGCGCTCGGCCTCCCGGACGACTGGGTGGTGCCGCTGGTGGGGGCCGTGGCGCTGCACGCGGGGACGGGGCTCGGCGGGCACGGGGGGATGTGCCGCAGCCAGCCGCTCGCCACGGCGGCCGTCGCGGTGCTCGGGGAGTGCCCGGCCGGGCGCGCCGAGGCGGCCGTCGCCGAGCTGGGGCGGCTGCCGCGGCGGGTGGTCAACCGGACGGTGGCCAAGGGGATCGCCCGCGCCGCGGAGACGGTCGCCGCGCGGGCCGGGATGACCGCGTCGATGCTGCGGGAGCGGGCCGTGCCGGACCTCGGGCTCGACGGGCGCGGGGTGCGGGAGACGGCCCTGGGGGCGTACACGGCGGAGCTGGCGGTACGGGAGCCGGGCACGGCGCTGCTCTCCTTCAGGGGCCCGGAGGGGAGGCTCCTGAAGACCGCGCCGAAGGAGGTGCGGGAGGCGTGCGCCGAAGAGCTGAAGGAGGTGCGGGCCGGGCTGCGGAAGGCGTCGGCGCTGCTGTCGGAGGAGCGGGCCCGGCTGGAGGAGCACCTGGCGGCGGGCACCACCTGGCCCGCGGCGGACTGGCAGCGGTACTACGCGGACCCTCCGGTGACGGGGGCGGTGGCGCGGGCGCTGGTCTGGGAGGCCGGGGACGGCGGCGGACAGTGGACGGCGGGGCTGCCGGAGCGGGCGGGCGGCGGCTGGGTGCTCGCGGCGGCCGACGGCACCGCGCGGCCGGTCGGGGCGGGCGACCGGCTGCGGCTGTGGCATCCGCTGCGGGCCGGGGACGAGGAGGTCGCCGGGTGGCGGGCGGCGCTGCTCGACCGGGAGGAGCGGCAGCCGTTCAAGCAGGTGTTCCGGGAGGTGTACCCGCTGACGCCGGCCGAGCGGGAGACCGCCTCGTACTCGAACCGCTTCGCGGGGCACGTGCTGCGCTACGGGCAGGCGCGGGCGCTGATGACGGGCCGGGGCTGGGCGGGGCGGCACCTGGGGTACTTCTCCGACGGCGGCTCCTCCGAGCTGGTGAAGGAGCTTCCCGCGCCGGGCGAGCTGCCGGCGGCGGAGGGGACCCGGTGGCGGGCCCGCTTCTTCGTGGACCTGGTGGACGCCGGGGCGGTCTCGGACGGGGTGGCCGCGCTCTGCTCGACCGACCGGGTGCGCTTCGAGCGGCGGGCCGGCGCGGCGGGGCCGCGCGGCGCGTGGGAGGGGGCGGAGCTGGCGGAGGTGCCGGCGCTGGTGCTGTCGGAGGCGCTGCGGGACGTGGACCTGTTCGTGGGGGTCGCGTCGGTGGGGGCGGACCCGGAGTGGCGGGACCGGGGCGCGGACCGGGGCCACGGCGACTACTGGCGGAGCTGGGGCTTCGGGGAGCTGGCCGCGGGGGCGCGGGTGCGGCGGGAGACGCTGGCCCGGCTGCTGCCGCGGACCCGTCTCGCGGACCGGGTGGAGCTGACGGACCGGTTCCTGCGGGTGCGGGGGGAGCTGGGGGCGTACCGGATCCACCTGGGCTCGGGGAACGTGCTGATGGAGCCGTCGGACGCGTACCTGTGCGTGGTGGTGGACCGGTCGCGGGAGGCGGGGAAGGTGTTCCTGCCGTTCGAGGAGGACGGCGGGATGCTGTCGGTGATCCTGTCGAAGGCCTTCCTGCTGGCCGCCGACGACCGGATCACCGACCCGACGATCACCGCGCAGCTGCGGCGGGGGCGCTGAGCCCGGCGAGGTGGTCCGTCAGCAGGGCCAGGGTCTCCTCGGGGCGTTCCAGGGACGGCAGGTGGCCGGCCCAGTCGAGCGTGACGAGGCGGGCGTCCGGGAGGAGGGCTGCGGTCTTCTCGCCGATGGCGCGGAAGTCGGGGACGTCGTGGGCGCCGGTGACGACGAGGACGGGCACGGCGATGCCCCCGAGGTCCTCCTGGGTGACGCCGGAGGGCCGGGGACCGTGCTCCTCGGGGGCGGCGAGCTGGAGTTCGAAGGCGCGGCGCTGCATGGCGTGGACGAGGGCGCGGGCCTCGGGGCCGGCGTCGGGGCCGCACCACAGTGCGACGTTGAGGGCGGTGGCGGCCTCGACGTCGCCGGCTTCGAGGAGGGCGTTCTCCCGTCCGAAGAAGGCGCGGAGTTCGCCGCTCGCCTCGTGCTCGACGGGGGCGGCGGCGCAGAGCAGCACGAGGGCGGCGGTGCGGTCGGGGTGGCGGACGGCGAACTCCAGGGCGACCTCGCCGCCGAAGGAGGAGCCGACGAGCACGGCCCGCTCGGCACCGAGGTGGTCGAGGAGGTCGCGGACGTCGTCGGCGTGGAGGTGCGGGGCGTCGACGGGGGTCTCGCCGAAGCCCCGGAGGTCGCAGCGGACGACCCGGTGCCCGGCGTCGGCGAGGGCCTGGAACTGCCCGTCCCACATCCGGCGGTCGCAGACCCCGGAGTGCAGCAGGACGACGGTCTGGGGGCCGGTGCCGGCCGTGTCATGAGAGAGCGTCACCCGCGTGACTCTAGAGGCCCCCGGCCGGGCGGGCCACACCTTTCACCCCGGACTTGAACGCGTTCAACAAGGGGTCTACAGTCATGACCGCCAACATTTGAACGCGTTCAAGGGAGCGTGGGGCATGGACCTCACCGTCATCGCGTACATCGTCTACCTGCTGATCGGCGTGGCCCTGACCATCTGGGTCGCCCGCACCCTCAGCCGCAACGGCAGGATCTTCCTCGCCGACGTGCTGCACGGGAACGAGAAGCTCGCGGACGCCGTCAACCACCTCCTGGTGGTCGGCTTCCACCTCGTCAACTTCGGCTTCGTCGCCCTCTACCTGCGCCAGGACGAGACCGTCGCCGACGCCCGGGAGCTCTTCGAGGCCCTCTCCGTCAAGCTCGGCGTCGTCCTGCTCGTCCTCGGCGTGATGCACCTCGGCAACGTCTACGTCCTCAACAAGATCCGGCGCCGCGGCGCCCTGGAGCGCGAGCAGGTCCCGCCGGTCGCCCCGCAGGGCTGGACCGGCGGCCCCGGGAGCGGCCCCTGGGCCCCGCCCGCCCCGCAGGCCTGACCCGGCGCCCGCCATGACGACCGCCGCCGCCCGCCCGGGCACCCCCGTCACCCGGCTGACCGTGCTGTACGACGCCGGCTGCCCGCTCTGCGTGCACCTCCGGCACTGGCTGCTGCGCCAGCGGCAGCTCGTCCCGCTCGACCTCGTCCCGGCCGGCTCGCTGCGGGCGCGGGAGCTCTTCCCGGACCTCGACCACGCCGCCACCCTGCGGGAGATCACCGTGGTCGGGGACCGGGGCCAGGTCTACACCGCCTCGGCCGCCTGGATCGTCTGCCTCTGGGCGCTGGCCGAGCACCGGCCCCGGGCCCACTGGTTCGCCACCCCCGCCGGACAGCCCTTCGCCCGCGCCGCCGTGCTCGCCGCCGCGCGGTGGCGCGAGGCGCTCAAGGGCCCCGGCGGCGGCCGGGACGGCTGCGCCGACGGGCACTGCGAGGTGCCCGGTCCGCCCGGCTAGGCTCGGCTCCGTGAAGGACGCGAAGGAAGAGAAGAAGGCCCCGAAGGCCCCGGAGGCTCCGGAGGCTCCGGAGGACGAGGACGCCCCGAAGGCCAAGGACGCCCCGAAGGCCCCGAAGAGCGAGCAGACCCGGACGCTCATCCTGGAGACCGCGCTGCGGCTCTTCCGGGAGCGGGGCTACGACAGGACCACCATGCGGGCGATCGCCCAGGAGGCCGGGGTCTCGGTCGGGAACGCCTACTACTACTTCGCGTCCAAGGAGCACCTGGTCCAGGGCTTCTACGACCGGATCGCCCAGGAGCACCAGGCGGCCGTCGAGCAGGTCCTGGAGGGCGGCGAGAAGGACCTGGTCGCCCGCATCAGGGGCGTCCTGCTCGCCTGGCTCGACATCGCGGAGCCCTACCACGAGTTCGCGGCCCAGTTCTTCAAGAACGCGGCCGACCCCGACAGCCCGCTCTCGCCGTTCTCCCCGGAGTCGGAGGGGCCGCGCGAGGCGGCGATCGAGGTGCACCGCCGGGTGATCTCCGGCGCCTCGGTGAAGGTCGACCCCGAGCTGTCGGAGGCGCTGCCCCGGCTGCTGTGGCTCCAGCAGATGGGGCTCGTCCTCTTCTGGGTCTACGACCGCTCCGAGGGCGCCGCCAACAGCCGCCGCCTGGTGGAGCGGCTGTCGCCGGTGACCGCGCGGGCGATCTCGCTGTCCCGCTTCCGCGTGCTGCGCCCGCTGGTCAAGGAGACCCACGAGCTGCTCGCGGACTTCATGCCGACGGCGGCCGGCATGGCGGCGTCGGGGCGGCCCCGCAGGACCGCCCCGAAGAAGGACTGACCGCCCGGGCGGCTCAGATCCAGGAGAGCTCCCACAGGCGCCAGATGCCGGTGCCGTCGGAGAGGTTCTGCGAGCCGCCGACGGCCTCGGTGGCGAGGACGTAGTCGTTCTTCTGCCAGAGCGGGACCAGCGGGACGTCCTTGGAGACCTCGTCCTGGATCACCTTGAAGTCGCGGGTGGTCCGGGAGCGGTCGCTGTACTGCTGGGTGTCGGCGATCAGCTTGTCGACGGTCTTGCTGGAGTAGCCGCTGGAGAGGGCGTTCCCGGTGCCGACGAGCGGGGCGGTGAAGCTGTCCGAGTCGGGGAAGTCGGGGAGCCAGCCGACGGTGTAGGCGTCGTAGGCGCCGCTCGTGTAGCCCTTCTGGAAGTTCTGCCAGTCGGCCTCCACGACCTTCACCGTGAAGAGCCCGGTCGCCTCCAGCTGCTTCTTGATCTCGGCGGTCTCCGCCTTGTACGTGGCGTCCTGGCGGTAGCCGAAGGTGAAGGCGACCGGCGTCCGCACGCCGGCGTCCTTCAGCAGCTTCTTCGCCTTCGCCTGGTCCGGCGCCGGGTAGCGGTCGTAGAAGGCCGTGCTGTGGCCGACGAAGCCCTGCGGGATCAGCGAGTACAGCGGCTCGACCGTGCCCTTGTAGGCGCCGGTGGTGATGGCCGGGCGGTCGAGGACGGCCGCGACCGCCTGGCGCACCGCCTTGGTGCCCATCGGCGAGTCGGCCCGGGTGTTGAAGACGATGTTGCGGATCTCGGCGCTCTCCGCCTCGGTCAGCCGCGTGCCGCCGTTGGTGTCCAGGCCCTCCACGAAGGACGGCGGGAGCTGCCGGTGCGTCACCTGGACGTCGCCGGACTTCCAGGCGTTCGCCAGGTCCTCGGACTGCTTGTAGTACTTCACCAGGACGGGGTTCCCGGTCTTGGGGAGCGCGCCGCGGTACTTCGGGTTGGGCACCAGGAGGGCGCTCTGGCCCGGCTTGTACTCCTTGAGGAGGTAGGGGCCCGTGCCGTCGACCGCGTGGTCCTGGCGGAGGGTGTCGTCCTGGTAGCGCTCGCGGTCGACGATCGAGCCGGCGCCGGTGGCCAGCTTCAGCGGGAAGGTGGCGTCCCGGCCGCTCAGGTTGAAGGTGACGGTGAGGCCGTCGGCCGTGACGCTCTTCAGGGTGGGGAAGAGCGGCGCGGGACCGACCTCCGCCTTGATCTTCAGCATCCGGTCGAAGGAGTACTTGACGTCCTCGGCCGTCACCTTGCGCCCGCTGGAGAAGGTGAGGTCGCCGCGGAGCGTGCACTGGTAGGTGGTGAGCTTGTCGCCCACGAACTTGCAGCTCTCGGCGGCGTCCGGGGTCGGGGTGGTGAAGCCCGGCTTGAAGGTGAGCAGCGACTGGTAGACGTTGCTGTACATCGCCCAGGAGCCCGCGTCGTACGCGCCGGCCGGGTCGAGGGAGGTGACCTCGTCGGTGGTTCCCACCGGGACGGGGTCGGTACGGCCCTCGTCGGAGGGCAGGAGTTGCCAGCCCCCCACCCCCGCGGCCACCAGTACTCCACAAGTGATGAGGATCCGGAGACGGACCGTCGACCGCATTGCCGTGCTTCCTTTTTTCGTGCAGAAACCCCAAAGGGCGACGACCCCCGAATCGTCGCGTTTGCGCCACCCAATCACACGGGTTTCACATCGGGAAGAGGAAACCTTCACACGGCATGCATATGTCCGGGAAATGCGAATTTAAGTCGATGAGCAGCACGTATCGACCCCGGCGCAGGGAGTGACCCTCTCCGATTAGGCCTGTTTCGAGGCGAGTTGGACGACGGTGATGTCGGACGGGGCACCGACCCGGACGGGGGGTCCCCACGCGCCGGCGCCCCGGGAGACGTAGAGCTGGGTGTCGCCGTACCGCTCCAGTCCGGCCACGGTCGGGTTGGCCAGTTCGGCGAGGAGGTTGCCCGGCCAGAGCTGGCCGCCGTGGGTGTGGCCGGAGAGCTGGAGGTCGACCCCGTGGGCGACGGCGTCGTCGATGACGACGGGCTGGTGGGCGAGGAGGACGGCCGCGCGGGACCGGTCGCGGTCGCCGAGCGCCCGGGCGAAGTCGGGACCCCGCCCCTCGCTCTCGCCGGCCACGTCGTCCACGCCGGCGAGGTCGAAGCCGGCGGCGATCTCCAGCCGCTCGTTGCGCAGCGGGCGCAGGCCGAGCTCGCGGACGTGGTCGACCCAGGCGTCGGCGCCCGAGAAGTACTCGTGGTTGCCGGTGACGAAGAAGGAGCCGTGCCGGGCGCGCAGCCGCGCGAGGGGTTCGGCGGCGGGCCCGAGGTTCTCCACGGTGCCGTCGACGAGGTCGCCGACGACGGCGATCAGATCGGGCTGGGTGGCGTTGACCGCGTCGACGATCCGCTGCGCGTGGGCGCGGCCGAGGATCGGTCCGAGGTGGATGTCGGAGACGACCGCGATCCGGTATCCGTGCGCGGCCCGGGGCAGCTTGGCCAGCGGCACGGTCACCCGCTTCACCCCGGGCCCCCGGAGCACCCCGTACGCGCCGTTCGCCACCGTCCCGGCGGCTGCCGCCGCGGCGGCCCCGCCGACCACCCGGGCGACGAACAGCCGCCGCGACACCCCGGAGGCGGCGGGCGCCCCGGCGACGGCCCCGGTCCGCGCCCCGGTCTCCGCGGCGGGCTCGGTGCCGGGCTCGGCGGGCTCGGTGGCGGGCTCGGCCGTCCGCTCCGGTACGGGCAGGGGTACGGGAACGGGCTCGGGTGCCGGCGCCGGAGCGGGCGCGGCCACGGCGGCCGGGGTCACGGCGGGCGCGGCCACGGCGGCCGGGGTCACGGCGGCCGGGGCCGCGGC